>DAIAOV010000003.1:44053-79379 GCA_027437055.1 Legionella sp.
AGCAACCAAACTCTCGTAACTACCACTACGAGAAAAATCAAATCGGGATTGTTCCTTTTTGACCTGCTCAGCCATATCAGCAAAAATCATAACCGCTTTAGAAGATAAAGTATCTTTATCTAATACGAATAAAGGGTCACAACTAACTACTTTATGAGCATTTTGTGTTTGCTGATAATTAACCGCACTTGGTCCACAACCATACTCTAAAATACTGGAATTTATTTCATCCTGAGATAGATCAAACATCTCACGATATTCATCAACACTATGCCCCCAGAGTACCAGTTTACGCATAAGCAACTCTCCTTATATATAAACCTAGAAAAACAGTTGAGTCCTACCGCGCAAGCCAGGAGTACTGAACCTGCTACAAATCATGACTACACTGAATTCAGGATAAAACAAACAGCAATCCTAAGGATTAAGATTTGACCTTAGATTAGGTGATTTTTCAAATCAGGTAAAGCATCATTTACTATAGAAATTGAAATCAGCTAAAAAAAAACGGGGGTTGCAAGTTTAGACTGATTGGGTATAGTCTAGCGATATTTATCTTAAGTAACAGGAAGTCATTTATGCATACAGGGTTACATTACCAGCTAGGCGAAACCTACGACCTGTTGCGGGACAGTGTCTATCAATTTTCCCGTACAGAAATTGCACCAATTGCTGCTCAAATCGATGAACATAATACTTTTCCAAATCATCTCTGGCGAAAACTAGGAGATATGGGGTTATTAGGTATCACAGTGAGTGAAGAATATGGTGGCGCGAATATGGGCTATCTAGCTCATGCTATTGCTATGGAAGAAATATCCAGGGCATCCGCTTCAGTAGGTTTAAGTTATGGAGCTCACTCCAACTTATGTGTAAACCAAATTTATTTAAATGGGACTGACAGGCAAAAACGTCAATATTTGCCTAAACTAATTAGCGGAGAGTACATTGGTGCTCTGGCAATGAGTGAATCTAATTCAGGATCTGACGTCGTCAGCATGCAATTGAATGCTCGTCATTCAGGAAATAAGTACATTCTTGATGGTACTAAAATGTGGATCACTAATGGTCCTGATGCAGATGTGTTAGTGGTTTATGCAAAAACGGATAAACAGGCAGGAAGTAAAGGAATTACCGCTTTTCTTGTTGAAAAAGGAATGCATGGATTTAGGACAGCTCAAAAATTAGATAAGCTTGGAATGCGAGGATCTAATACCTGTGAATTAGTTTTTGAACAATGTGAAATTCCTGAGGATAATGTTCTTGGAGAAGTGAATAAAGGGGCTAAAGTGCTTATGAGCGGCCTTGATTACGAACGCACTATTCTGGCAGCTGGCCCTGTTGGCATTATGCAGGCTTGTCTTGACGTGGTCTTACCATATGTCCACGAGCGTAAACAATTTAATCAAGCTATAGGTGAATTTCAATTCATTCAAGGCAAATTAGCCGATATGTATACTGAAATTAGCGCATGCAGAGCCTATTTATACGCCGTTGCCCAAGCATGTGATAATGGTATGGTAAGCCGTAAAGATGCGGCTGGTGTTATTTTATATACTGCTGAAAAAGCGACACAAATGGCGCTACAAGCCATTCAGACTTTAGGTGGAAACGGATATATTAATGAATATCCTACTGGTAGACTATTACGAGATGCAAAGCTGTACGAAATAGGGGCAGGAACTTCTGAAATTAGAAGGATGCTCATTGGGCGTGAACTTTTTAAAGAAACAGCATAAGGAAGAGCGACATGGAATACAATGACATAGTAATTGTTGCAGCAAAAAGAACTCCTATGGGAGCAATGTTAGGTGAATTATCTACTTTATCAGCCCCTGAACTAGGAGCCGTAGCTCATAAGGCAGCACTTGCTCAATCAGGAATATCTCCTTCAGATATCGATGAGGTAATCAGCGGCTGCGTACTACAAGCAGGTATTGGCCAAGCACCAGCACGACAAGCTGCTATAAAAGCTGGAATTCCAAACTCTACTGGGGCAACAACAATTAATAAAATGTGTGGTTCTGGAATGAAAGCAGTCATGCTCGCTCATGACTTGATACGTTCAGGTTCAGCCAATGTTATTTTGGCTAGCGGAATGGAAAGTATGAGTAACGCCCCATACCTATTGGTAAAAGCTCGCGCAGGTTACAGATTGGGACATGGAGAATTAAAAGATCACATGTTTCTTGATGGACTTGAAGATGCCTACAATAGAGGTCAATTAATGGGTTGTTTTGCTGAATCTACAGCCAGCCATTTTAAATTTAGTCGAGAACAACAAGACGAATATGCAGTCCAATCCATGAGTAAAGCGCTCAAAGCAATTGAAAATGGCTCATTCTCTAAAGAAATTGCCACCGTGACTCTAAATACCCGTAAAGGCGAAGTAACTGTCAGTATAGATGAGGGTCCAGATAAAACCAAACTGGATAAAATACCCCAATTAAAACCAGCGTTTAAATCTGATGGTACAGTTACTGCTGCAAACTCCAGCTCGATCTCTGATGGAGCAGCCAGTTTAATTATCATGAGTGCAGAACATGCCCAAAAGCGTGGCGTTCAACCCCTAGCGAGAATTGTCGCTCATGCAAGTCATGCCCAAGCTCCAGAATGGTTTACCACTGCTCCAGTTGATGCAATTCGCAAGGTAATGAATAGAGCAGGCTGGAAGCAAAATGATGTCGACCTTTATGAAATTAATGAAGCTTTTGCTGTAGTCGCTATGGCAGCGATCACCCAACTTGAATTAAATCCAGAACAGGTTAATATTCACGGCGGTGCCTGCGCTTTAGGTCACCCTATTGGTGCTTCTGGTGCGCGTATTTTAGTCACTTTAATGCACGCTTTAAAGCAACAAGGTAAAAAACGCGGAGTAGCTTCTTTATGTATAGGCGGTGGTGAAGCTACAGCTATGGCGATAGAGTTGATTTAAAAAATTTAAATTATAGTTTCGAAGAGTCAATCAAACCTCTGAAGCTTGTTTGTATTATGCTTCCCCTAAATTAATTTAGGGGAAGCATAAAGTCTATTTAAGGATGTACATGTTAAGACAAAGTATCATTTACCTACTATTAAGTATCCTAGTAGTCGTTTTTGCACGATACGCTCATCTTCTTATCGTTTATATCGATATGTTCTTCGCTTATATTAATTATCATTTGGCTCCTATTTTTAGCCAATCGGGGTGGGGCCCCATCATTAGAAAAGTTATAGTTCTCATGCTGATACCCGTAATTATTACGGCAATCCCTGCGCTCATCTACCGATTAATCAAAGGTCATGACATGCCTAATTTCATCGCTACTGTGTGGATAATTTGGGCAGTCATCGTATTGAGCAATATATTAGTACGATAAGGACAGATATATGGCCACGTTAACGAGTCAAATCAATACCAACAGCCAAGAATTCAAAGACAATCAGGCAACGATGCAAGCACTAGTCGACGAGCTTCAGATTAGAATTAATCAGATCGCTTTAGGCGGTGATAAGAAAGCTCGATCGAGACATCTACAACATGGTAAATTATTGCCAAGAGAACGATTACAGCAATTATTAGATCCAGGAAGTCCGTTCCTGGAATTATCGCAACTTGCAGCCTATGAAGTGTATGATGATGTGGTGCCAGCCGCAGGCATTATTACAGGCATAGGCTGTGTCGCCGGTACTGAATGCATGATAGTAGTCAACGATGCAACAGTTAAAGGTGGCACCTACTATCCCTTAACCGTAAAAAAACATTTAAGAGCTCAGGAAATTGCTCTAACAAATCACTTGCCCTGCATTTATTTAGTAGATTCAGGAGGAGCATTTTTACCACTTCAAGATGAAGTATTCCCTGATAAGGAACATTTTGGCCGCATTTTTTATAATCAAGCACAAATGTCGGCACAGAATATTCCACAACTTGCTGTAGTAATGGGCTCATGCACTGCAGGAGGAGCCTATGTTCCTGCAATGTCAGATGAATCCATTATGGTAAGAAATCAGGCAACTATTTTTCTTGGTGGCCCTCCTCTAGTAAAAGCTGCAACAGGAGAAATTATTAGTGCCGAAGAATTAGGTGGTGCCGAAGTTCATTGCAGACATTCAGGTGTCGCAGATCATTACGCGGAGCATGATACTCATGCTCTTCATTTAGCACGAGTCGCTATTAGTAATTTAAATCGAAAAAAAGCCGAACATCTTAAACGCATAGCCAGTATTGATCCGCTCTATGATAGTAAAGAGCTCAATGGCATTATCCCCACTGATCCAAGAAAGCCCTTTGACATTAGAGAAATCATAGCCCGCATAGTCGATGGTTCAGAATTTGATGAGTTTAAAGCTCTCTATGGAACTACCCTTGTTTGTGGCTTTGCCCATTTATTTGGATACCCAGTAGGGATTATTGCCAACAATGGTATTCTCTTTAGCGAAAGTGCTTTAAAAGCAGCTCATTTCATAGAGTTATGTTGCCAAAGAAAAATTCCTTTAATCTTTTTGCAAAATATTACGGGCTTTATGGTTGGCTCTAAATACGAAGCCTCAGGTATAGCCAAGCATGGAGCCAAAATGGTAACTGCTGTTGCTAATGCCAATGTGCCTAAGTTCACGGTTATTGTTGGTGGAAGTTTTGGCGCTGGAAATTATGCGATGTGCGGTCGTGCCTATAATGCACGCTTTATTTGGACCTGGCCTAATTCACGTATTTCTGTGATGGGGGGGGAGCAAGCGGCTAATGTTCTTGCTCAGGTAAATAGAGAAAAATATGCAAAACAAGGGAAAAACTGGTCTGTTGAAGAAGAAGAACTCTTTAAGGCAGAAATGCGTTCTCAATATGAAACGCAAGGTAATCCATATTACGCTAGTGCCAGATTATGGGATGATGGAGTAATAGCCCCTCAAGATACACGGTTGGTATTAGGGCTAGGATTATCTGCCGCATTAAATGCACCTATTGAACCTACACGCTTTGGCGTATTTCGTATGTAAGGAAATAACACATGAGTGACTTATTAAGCGAAATCCAAGATAGAGTATGTTTACTCACCATTAACCGAATCAATAAGCACAATGCTTTCGACAATCAGCTGTTAACTGAAATGCAAAAGCAACTTGATGCAGCAATTGATAATTCTGATGTACGCGTCATAGTGCTTAAAGCCAATGGAAAACACTTTTCTGCGGGTGCAGATTTGGCTTGGATGCAAAGTATGGCTCTATTTAGTGAAGAAGAGAACTTGAAAGACGCTATGGTGCTTGCCAATTTGATGCACACTCTCAATCAAAGTTCCAAACCAACAATTGCTATGGTTCAAGGCGCTGCATTTGGTGGCGGCGCAGGATTAGCCGCTGCCTGCGACATAGCTATAGCGTCTGAATCTGCTCGCTTTTGTTTTTCAGAAGTCAAATTAGGTTTAATTCCTGCCGTTATTAGTCCTTATGTAGTCAATGCAATTGGAGTGCGATCTGCAAGAATGCTATTCATGAGTGCAGAAGTTTTTGATGCAAAACGAGCTATGGCATTAAATTTAGTACAACACTGTGTTCCTGAAGAGGAGTTGCTGGAATTTACTCTCAAATACGCACAACAAATCAGCAAGAACGCGCCTGAAGCAGTTCAACTGTCAAAAAAATTGGCCCACGATGTAGCAGACAAAGCTATAGACAATGATCTTGTTTATTACACAGCGTCCCTAATCGCTCACAAAAGAGTATCTACTGAAGGACAACAGGGTCTAAAAGCATTTTTAAATAAAGAAACACCCAACTGGAATTAGGGGCTTGCATGTTTAATAAAATTCTTATTGCTAACCGCGGTGAAATAGCCTGTAGAATCATCAAAACAGCCCGCTCCATGGGCATACATTCTGTTGCAATTTATTCTATCGTAGATCAAGAAAGTCTTCATGTCCGCCTTGCTGACAGTGCTTATTGCGTTGGAGATGCCCCAGCAAAAGACAGTTATTTGAATATACCTAATATTATTCAAGTGGCATTGGAAAGTGGTGCTCAAGCCATCCATCCTGGTTATGGCTTTTTATCAGAAAATCCTCACTTTGCAAAAGCATGCGAAGAAGCCGGAATTATTTTTATTGGTCCATCAATTTCAGCTATGGAGGCTATGGCTTCCAAACAATTGGCTAAGCAACTTCTTGAACGAACTAATGTCCCACTAACTCCAGGTTATCATGGTAGTGAGCAATCTGAAGAAAGGCTTTTAGCGGAAGCAAAAAAAATCGGATTCCCAGTCTTAATAAAAGCGGCTAATGGTGGCGGCGGTAAGGGCATGCGCGCTGTTCATAGTGAGACAGAATTCAGCGAGTCCTTGGCAGGGGCCAAGAGAGAATCCATGGCTAGTTTTGCTGATGATACGATGATTATTGAGAAACTGGTCTTAAATCCTCGCCATGTTGAATTACAAATCATGGCGGATAATTATGGCAATGTGGTTCATCTATTTGAAAGAGACTGCTCTATTCAACGTCGACACCAAAAAATAATTGAAGAGGCACCCGCTCCGGAATTAAGTCCTCTAATGCGTCAACGTTTAGCTGAAGCCGCATGTGAAGTAGCCCGTTCCATTCACTATAGAGGAGCTGGTACAGTAGAGTTCTTAGTTGATGATACTGATCATTTCTATTTTATGGAGATGAATACTCGGCTCCAAGTAGAGCACCCAGTCACAGAAATGATCACCGGTCTTGATTTAGTAGCCTGGCAGCTTCATATTGCAGCAAACTCCCCACTTCCGCTACCCCAAGAACAAATTAAAGCTAATGGTCATGCAATAGAATGTCGTATTTATGCCGAAGATCCCTACAATGGATTTATTCCTTCAATTGGCCAGATTCGCTTTTTAAAAGAGCCTTCTTCTGATGGCATACGTATAGATACTGGAGTCACTCTGTCATCGCAAATAACCAAGTACTACGATCCCATGATAGCCAAATTGATTGTCTGGGGACATGATAGAGCAGAAGCACTACAACGACTACAACAAGCACTGTCCCATTACTTCATTGGTGGTGTAAAAACTAATATTCCGTTTTTACAAGCTATTTGCAAACATCCTAAATTTACTCAAGCTCAATTAAGTACCGATTTTCTAAGTAAAGAAGCCATTCATTTAACCAGTTCAGACAAGGAGTTAGCGCTATTAATGGCTGTAAGTTTTGATTATTTAGAGACCGTCAACAATATCAATGATCCCTTATTTAAAGCTGCGTTTTCCTGGCAAAGCCATGCTTTAAGTTCTTGGATTTTGCGTTATATCGATGAAGGAGCGTTGAGAGAGATCATTATAACCCCCGTAGATAAACATCATTTTAGTGTGTCACTAAACGATAGAAACCAAAGCATCTACACTGACATAATTGATGGTGTTTTGACTATTAAAACGGAACAACAAAGTTATAAAGCCTTAGTAGAAAACACCCCTCAATCTCTGAACTTATATACTGATCAGGGCCAAAGCATTATAGAACGTTTTCAATGGAACAAATTAAGCTCACAGGTATCCTCTGCTCATAAAGGACAACTTACCGCCCCCATGCCTGCAACTATAGTAGCTATACTTAAAAAGATTGGTGATGAGGTAAAAGCAGGAGAGCGTTTAATTATTTTAGAAGCCATGAAAATGGAGCATACAATCCATGCTCCATCAGACGGGGTATTGTTAGATATATTTTTTGAGGTAGGTGCCCAAGTTAATGAAGGAGCGGAGTTATTGTCACTAAGTGACATCGACTCTTAGAGTTGCGGTAAAATTAAGAGATCATTATGGATTATCCTCAACAGGTAACGTTAATAGAAGTCGGGCCTAGAGATGGGCTGCAAAATGAATCGTCTTTTGTGTCTAGCGAACAGAAGGTTCAATTCATTAACTTGCTCAGTGAGACTGGCTTAAAACATATAGAAGTGACCAGCTTTGTTTCTGCAAAAGCAATCCCTCAATTAGCTGATCACGATGTCGTATTTTCCTCTATCAAGAAAGTTCCTGGAATCCATTACTCTGCTTTAGTTCCTAACGAGCGGGGGATGAATAAAGCCCTTGAATTAGGAATTAAAGAAATTGCTGTATTTACAGCAGCTAGTGAATTATTTAATCAACGAAATATCAATTGTTCCATTAAAGAAAGCATTGAACGAATTACACCGGTCCTTAATCTAGCCAAAGCGCATAACGTTACGGTACGTGGCTATGTTTCCTGTGTTTTAGGATGTCCTTATGAGGGAGAAATAAAACCACAACAGGTTGCTACTGTAACGCAACAACTAATGGACCTGGGGGTTGATGAAATTTCTTTAGGAGACACTATAGGGGTAGGCACTCCGAAACAGACTCAATTGGTACTTGATAAGGTGTTGAAAATAGTATCATTAGATCAATTAGCGATGCATTTTCACGATACTTATGGTCAAGCAATCGCTAATGTCTATGCATCATTACATTATGGTGTGCACCGTTTTGACAGTTCTGTTGCAGGTTTAGGTGGCTGTCCCTATGCACAAGGCGCCAGCGGCAATGTAGCTACAGAGGATCTATTGTATTTAATGCATGGATTAGGAATTAAAACGGAAGTAGATATATTTAAAGTTGTGGCTGTTGGCGACATGATTTGTAAATTATTAGGTAAAAAAAATCAGTCTAAAGTAGCTAATGCGATGTTAGCCAATCCATGCTAGGAATGGTTCAGATATCCCATCAAGGAACGGCCGTATTTGGCGCATCTTGCTTAGAAAAATTTTTTCACAACCTGCACTCAAATCCAGCCGCTCAAGCAAACATTAACATGTGGATCTGAATGATATTTCGAATTGTTAACAAATTCTAATTAAAAACAAATAGCAAGAGAGAATCATTGATGAATGAAATAATATGGACACCTCAACACCCACAAAGCAGCAAAATGTGGCAATTTATGATCTTCGCTGCAGAAAAAAATAACCAGACTTTTGAGAATTATCAAGATCTCCATACTTGGTCTATAAAACATTCTGATCTATTCTGGCAAACTCTATGTAACTTTTTTGATATTACATTTGATACCCCACCCCATCAAATTTTAAATGATTATGAAAGAATGTTGGATGCACGTTGGTTTACTGGTGCTCGACTCAATTTTGCTCAAAAATTGTTACGTCGTAGAGACAATCACCCTGCCTTAGTCAGTATTAATGAAAATGATGAAAAACAAAGCATCTCCTATGAGCAATTATATTTTACGGTGGCTCAATGTGCAGCTGGATTAAAAGCAGCTGGAGTAACAGTGGGAGATCGTGTTGCCGCATTAATGCCCAATACAGCACAAACTATTATAGCAATGCTTGCAACAGCCTCTTTAGGAGCTATTTGGTCTTCTTGTTCGCCTGATTTTGGTACTCAAGCCGCTCTTGACCGGATTGGACAAATTGATCCTAAAGTCCTATTTATTTGCGATGGGCATCAATATCAAGGCCAAAAGCATAGTGGCGCAGAAAAAATGAAACAACTCTATGAGGAAATTCCTACATTGGCTCAGATAGTTGTTTGCCCCAATATCCATGAAGCCATAGACATTTCTTCTGTACCCAAAGCGTTATATTGGAACGATTTTCTTAAACCATCAACCCAATGTGACTTTGTTTCTCTGCCTTTTGATCATCCCTTATATATTATGTTTTCTTCTGGCACTACTGGAAAACCTAAATGCATCATTCATGGCGCAGGAGGCACTTTATTACAACACCTTAAAGAATTAGGGTTACACTCCGATTTAAAAGCCGAAGATAATTTATGCTTTTACACTACTTGTGGTTGGATGATGTGGAATTGGACAGCTTCCGCATTAGCTTTAGGCGCAACTATTACTTTATATGAAGGTTCTCCTGCTTATCCCGATGCCAATCGCATGTTTCGCTTAATAGATAAAGAACAAGTTACTGTTTTTGGTACAAGTGCAAAATTTATATCTGCTACCGAAAAAGCAGGTGTTACACCTCAATCCGAATTTGATATGACTCATTTACGTTGCATTCTATCAACAGGTTCCCCTCTTCTGCACAAAAACTATGACTTTGTTTACCAGCATATTAAAAATAACATTCAACTTAGTTCTATTTCTGGTGGAACCGATATTATTTCCTGTTTTGCCTTGGGCAATCCCATTCTTCCTGTCTATAGAGGCGAATTACAATGTATTGGTTTGGGGATGGCAGTCGACGTTTTTAACGAAGAAGGACAATCAGTACAACAAACCAGAGGGGAACTAGTGTGTACCAAACCATTTCCATCTATGCCTGTAGGATTTTGGAATGATAAAGACAAAGTTGCCTACCACCGAGCTTATTTCGAACGATTTCCAGGAGTTTGGGCGCATGGTGATTTTGCCGAAATAACAGCACACCATGGCGTAATTATTTACGGTCGCTCCGATGCAGTTCTCAATCCAGGAGGAGTACGTATTGGTACAGCTGAAATCTACAGGCAAGTAGAAAAAATAGATGCTGTAATAGACAGTGTAGTCATAGGCCAAGATTGGCAAGATGATGTACGCGTTATTTTATTTGTTAAATTACGTGATGGTATGAAATTGGATGAGGAGCTCATTAATACGATTAAACAGACAATTAGACAAAATGCCTCGCCAAGACATGTTCCTACAAAGATCCTACAGGTTCCCGAAATTCCTCGCACAATTAGCGGAAAAGTAGTAGAAATTGCCGTCAGGCAAGTAGTCCATAACCAAGAGGTTAATAATTTACAATCTTTAGCGAATCCTCAATCTTTAGAATATTTCAAGAATCGTGAGGAATTACAAAGCTAAAGAAACAGACGTTTAGAAGACTCTAGGTAGGTCGGGCAACAAATTGCTTAGTGGGCACTATCTTAAAGTATTTACCTACGTCCCGTGGCATGTCCACGGGAGCCATAGCCCGGTTTCGGCGCGAGCTTCTTGGAGCCCTCAGACAAGTCGAGAGACGTAGGAATAAGGTTAAAGCCTTAAGGTAGCGTCAATTGTCCGACATCACTCAAAAACTTTAAAGCCCCCACCCAATTGACAGCTAATTGAATGAGTCCCCAAAACCTCATAGCTACTGGCATTCATCATCGTTATTTTAATGGATACCTTACCCTGTGAATCAATATTAAATTTACTGTAATCAAATACCGGAATACCGCGAGCACTAGGATCATCTAAAGTAAAATGTCTGTCTGAAGCTGTAATTCGACTGTTAGCAATGATCATCACAGCATTAGGTGTAATTGAAGCAGTAACTTCAGGTAATGGCGTTTGAGATGTACACTGTTTAAAATAAATCACGAAATTAACAGGCTTACCTTGTGATACGGCAGCAGCCACATCGCTAAACGTTGATAAGTCTCCTGCCTGAACAGCAAGTGAAAACAAGGTCAAAGCAGATAAAGCAATTTTTTTCATAATCACCACTCCATTTGATAAATTACGGATTAATACACCAAAAATTAATGTTTTCGAATAGACTGCTTTCGAGTACGAGCTATCCTCTTAGATAAATTACAACAGTGTTTACACCATATAGAAGATAATTTGGATGAAGGATTAATTTTATGCTGTATTCCTGGCTCGTTAGTATATTACATTTATCTGATGATCTTATAAGCAGAAAATAAAAATATACTCTTTGTTTATAGGTACAGTTTGTGTATACTGTATGAATGCGTCGATTTGAAAACTCAGCTTGCGGACGCTCAAAAAAGTTATTTTTTTTGAAAATACGGCTAAAGCGGGCATTCTTATTTCATCCCTCTTAGCCTTCCGCAGCTATAACCTCAGGTTATAACAATGATAGAATTAAATGGATTAACTAAATCCTTTTCGGGTAAGGCAGCAGTAAAAGATATTAATTTATTCATACAAGAAGGTGAGATTTTTGGCATCATTGGTAAAAGTGGTGCGGGAAAATCTACTTTACTAAGATGTATCAATTTATTAGAGCGCCCAGAGGAAGGAGAAGTCATCGTCGATGGCCAAGATCTAACACGACTTTCAAGAAAAGACTTATCCATAGCTCGTCATAAAATTGCTATGATTTTTCAACATTTTAATTTATTAAATTCTAAAAATGTTTATGACAATATAGCCCTCCCCATGAGAATTCAAGGTATAGATGAAGACTCGATTAAACAAAAAATTGATGAACTACTACCCATTGTTGAATTAACTGACAAGAAAGAAGCCTACCCTCCTCAACTGAGTGGTGGACAAAAGCAACGAGTTGCTATTGCTCGTGCTCTAAGTTGCTCCCCTAAAATTTTACTTTGTGACGAAGCGACTTCAGCTCTCGATCCTGAAACAACAGAAGCAATACTAACGCTCTTGAAAAAAATTAACTCTTTATATGGCATTACCATAGTTCTTATTACCCACGAAATGGATGTAGTGAAGAAAATTTGTAAGAGGCTTGCCGTTATGGAAAATGGAATTATCGTTGAAACAACCGCATTAGCCAACGTATTTAGCAAGCCCGATAGCCTGGCTAGAGGCATGCTCTACGCACAGCTGAGCCCTGAGCTACCGAGCTGTCTCACTAGTAGACTAGCCGACTATGTGACCATAAAACCGTTATTACGTCTGTTTTTCCAAGGAGAGGAAGCAACTGTTCCTTTTATCAGTCAAACCAGTCGCGATTTAAATGTAGATATCAATATATTACTGGCAAACATCGATCGCTACGATGGAGTAACTTGTGGTGTGTTAGTTATTGAATTAACTGCCCATCAATTACTTCTCGAGGCATTTTTAGAGCGATGCAAACAAGCCGGATTAACTGTGGAGATTTTAGGTTATGTCCTACCAGATGGTATATAATTTATTCACTGCAACTGGTGAAACGCTTTATATGGTCGTTATCAGCACCTTGTTTGCCATTTTATTTGGATTACCGTTGGGTACCCTTCTTTACTCATCCAAGCACATTAAGCCCAATCCTACGTTGCATAAGACTATTTCTGCATTAATTAATATATTCCGCTCAATTCCTTTTATTATATTACTAGTAGCTATAATACCCCTTACCCGACTTTTAGTGGGTACATCCATAGGGATGAATGCTGCTATTGTCCCTTTAAGCATAGGAGCAACTCCTTTTTTTGCTCGATTAGTTGATAATGTATTTCAAAGCTTATCTGATGGTCTAATAGAAACCGGCTATGCCATGGGAGCCAGTACACGACAAATCATTCTGCATATTCTACTGCCAGAGGCAAGGCCAGGATTAATTCATGCAATTACGGTAACTGCTATTACCTTAGTTAATTACTCTGCAATGGCAGGTACTGTAGGAGCTGGAGGATTAGGTACCTTGGCCATTAATTATGGTTATCAGCGTTTTGATGCCGTGGTTATGGTATTAACGGTTATTGTATTGATTGTTATGGTACAACTAATACAAATGTTTGGTGATTATTTAGCGAAACGTTGTGGCGCATATACGAAATAACCCTCATTAATTTTGGAGCTTTAAAACATGCGAATTTTAAGTTATTTACTGTTGATAATAAGTTTAGTGGCCTGTAACAAGCCATCACCCAATACTTTAGTTGTAGGAACTATAGCTGGTCCAGAAACAGAACTTATAGAAACAGCAAAGCAAGTAGCTAAAGATAAATACGGCTTGGATGTAAAAATAGTGGAATTTAATGACTATAACTTGCCCAACGAAGCACTACAAGATGGCAGTTTAGATGTCAATGTTTATCAACATTTACCTTATTTAAAAGCAGCAGTTTTAACTCATGGTTATGATTTACAAGCTATAGGAAGGACTTTTGTATATCCTATGGGAATTTACTCTAAAAAGTATAAATCGCTGCAAGACATACCTGACAATAGCATTATTGCCGTTCCCAATGATCCGTCTAATGAAATGCGTGCTTTTTTATTGTTAGAGGAATCTCATTTAATTACGCTAAAAAATACTACAAACAGTGGTGTCCCTGAAATTGCATCCAATCCTAAAAAACTGCAATTTAAAGAAATGGATGCAGCTCAACTAGCAAGAGCACTACCTGATGTTGCCGCAGCGGTAATCAATACTACCTTTGCCCTACCTGCTGGTTTAAAACCCACACGTGATGCTTTATTTTTAGAAGATAAGAATTCACCCTATGCAAACATTATTGTGATTAAGCGTGACTCTCAAAAAAGACCACAACTAGAGTTATTTGTTAAGGCATTAAATTCTGATGAGGTAAAAGAAAAGGCCCAAAAACTCTTTGGTGATGCAGCAATTCCTGCATGGTAAAAATATACCCTAACCCTACTCCTCTCCCACAAGCGGGAGAGGGTCCTTTTAGTGCCAACGCACTGTAATGATAAAAATAATGGCACTTTGAACAATAGTATTCTGAATACGTGATAAACTAATAATTAGAAGCTTTTATTTAAATTATTTTTCTTAAAATTTCTATTGCTAAAAGTTAATTTTTGCTTAAGAAAAAAGTGATATACTTTGAAATAGAAAAACTCTAAGAGGATCAGTATCATGGCAAGCCCTTTTATCAAACCCATCTTAGGACGAATTCCTATTATTGGTCCGTTAATAAAATCAGAAAAACGTCTAGACAAATCAAATCCTTATGCTTCTGGTGCTAAAGTAAAAGAATTAGAGGCTGAGTATAGAGAGCTTTTAGGCTTAGGTGACAAAGCTACTTTTGGTGCTGAAGCTTTTGATAAATTTGATGAAGGAAGCTTTAGAGACATTAATAAATTTGAAAAAACAAAATGCCCAGATGGTAAGACTATTCTTGAGAAACTTAACGCGGACAATGATGATGAGGACTTTCAAGACAATGTTGCTTACGTAAAAGAGTCTATGGAAGCAATATTAAAGCCAACACCTGAGTTCGAAAAAGCACAAAAAGATTATAGAGATGCAATCGCTGTATTTAATGACCTCAAGAAAAAAGTACCCAGCGAAATAAGAGCGGAAGCACTCATCGGATTAATGACTGAGCTTCAGGATGAGGCAATAAAAGCGATCGAAACCCAGCATCAAAAAGAAAAAGATAAATTAGAAGAATTATTTACTGACGATGCTAATCTTAGAGAAGCATTAACTGGCTCTTTAGGCCTTCACAAAGATGCAGATATTGATAGCGTAAAAGCCAACTTGATGAAAGATTTAGAAGAGTCTCAAGCAGCACAGCTTGAAGAATTTAAGAAATCGACTACTGACTCATTAACCAAACTACATCAATCAGCAGCAGCTCAAAATAGTGAATTAATATTTATTGCCAACCTCCATAAAAATAATAAAGCCATGCGCGAGGAAATTAACAAAATAGCGGAAGAAAAGAAGCAGCAAGGTCTCTTACCGCCGCAACCCACTACCGCAACAATTGGTATCAAGCCAAAGCATATGGAGCTCACTGGAGTCAGCCTTGCCGATATAAAGGTGATAAAAAGTTTAACTGGAAAAGATATAAAACAGGATAAACCTGGGGTTTTTACAATAGAATACAACTGGTCTATTTCTCCTAGTGAGTTTCTCTATAACCAAAGTATTTATCAAAACCACATCACTGATATGACTCTTATGGCGGCAGGGGTTAAAGCAGCAGGTTACAATACTGTTACTTTTAATATTGACGGGATTCAACCAGAAAGCGTGGCTATGGAAAGGGCAAGACAAGCTTACGAGAGTGCAATCAATGCTGGTTTTCCTAAACATGAGATCCCTAAATCGGATAAAGACGGTGCCGAACCAGATCATATCGTCATTATGATTAATGGCAAACCAATGCGAGCCGATGAATTATTTAAAGGCCATGATGCGAAATTAAAAAGTATTGAACAAAAAGAAGAGAAAATACAAAATGAACTCAAGGATTTTAATGATTTTAAACCTCGAGCACTAGATACCACTACAGCTAGAGCTAAAATGGTGGAACTCAGAGAAGAATACAGACAAAAACAATTGGCAGAAGAAGAGCCGGATGAAGATGAGGAACTTGATACTGGGGCTACATTATCAGGCACCCATGTTTAAAAGAATCGCTTTATAACGTAAGGTCGGGCTACAAATAGCCCGACCTTAAACTCCTAGAATAGCTCGCTCTCCTTCGGGCGTATACACGCTCAAGAAAAACAGTTCCTACGTTTTAAATTAGCATCATTAATTACATTTACCTCGGTCATTGTGATCGAAACTAAAACTTATCGTTTTTCTTTTAATTTCATTAGCTAATAGTCATCTGATGGTTAAAAAATTTCACTATTCCTCCCCCCTAAATTCTGGTATTTTAGGGGGGAAATTATGGAATTTAATTGGTTTTGCTAAGGAGATGGCTATGAGTACTCGTCATTTTGATGAATTTGATAATGAGGTTGAAGAGTTTACTGACAAAGAACCTACAGTTCCAGAAGCAAATCTTTCTAAAAAATTAGAAAGAAGAAGAAAAATAGAGGATTTGTTTGAAGAAAAACGCTTAAGAGAAGAATTAGAAGAGTTCAGTTAATTCTCCGATACTCTCCCTGGTTGCAAGCAACCAGGCTACGATTTGGGCGTATAAATATCAAACCGAACAGTCTTACCTTCTATGCTAAAAGCAGCAGGCAATAATGATTTAGTTTTTTGAGGCCATTTCACTACGACTCTTTGCTTTACTCGAGTAATGGCTACTTGAATTAACGCTAAAGCGTCCTCGTCAGCTCCAATCATTTGTTGTAACACTTGCATGTCTTTTTTCACTAAAGCAGATTTATGTCGTTCAGGATGCATGGGATCAATATAGATGATGTCGGGATATTCCTCTTGATCTAAATTATTTAAATAAGAATAAGCATCCGTTTCTTTTAAGGACAATTGCATTTTCTGCATATCAATTACATCTCTATGGCTTAAAGCATCTGCAAGTAAAATAGCCATCACTGGATGGCGTTCTAGCATTAATACCTCAGCCCCAAAACTTGCTAAAATTGCCGCATCTCTGCCCCAACCAGCCGTAGCATCGATGATCTTAATACCTGGAGCTGGTTTGCAAGCACGAATCAAACCTTGTTTTTTTCCCTCTGCCTTCCTTTTACTCCATGATGCACTAGTAAAGTCGGCATAAAGAAGAGAAAAATTTGCTATCTTTAAAGCAAGTCGTTCTTGAGTAACAAAAAGACAAGAGCTCGCCTCTTTATCCAACAGATAATTTAATCGCTCAGCTAATATCTCCGCTTGAATACGTAACTCTTCACGCTCATAACCCACTAAATTGATAAGACTCATGATTGCTGCGCTAAAAGCTGATCAACATATTCAGCTAAAGAATGGAATATTGGGACATGAGGATATGCTTTTAAACCAATCAGATCGGTCATTGAAGACAATATCATTACCGGCTCAGCCCCGGCAGCTAAAGCCGCTTGAATGTCAGATACCCTATCTCCAACAAACGGAGCGTGTTTTAGGGAGCCATTAAGCCGTTTAGCAAGAGCAAAAAGCATCGCTGGATGTGGCTTTCTACACAAACACTTATCTCGAGGATGATGGAGACAATATTCTATAGCATCGATTTGACCACCCGCTTTTTGTACCAGAGACAGCATTTTATTATGTATAGCCTGAAGGGTCTCTTCAGTATAAAGTCCTCTTGTAACCCCAGACTGATTAGTAGCCACGCCAATTTTATATCCTGCTCGCGTTAATCGAGCAATGGCCTCTACAGATCCAGGAATCAAAATAAATTCATCGACACTTTTGATGTAATGAAAAGAGTCGTGATTAATAATGCCATCTCTGTCTAAAAGTATTAACCGGGTCATATCAGCTGTAACATAGAAATATCGGCTACTCCTTGTAATAACTCTTGTAGACGCGCAAGAATAGCCAATCGATTCATTTTCAGCTGTTCATCATCAACCATCACCATGACTTGATCAAAAAATGCATCTACGGGCTCTCTGAGACTTGCAAGCTCTTTCAATAAAGAACCATAATTTGCCTCAACATATAAAGACTCGACCGATTTGCTAATTCGGTTAAGATGTGCGTATAAGCTTTGTTCGGCCCCTTGTTCTATTAACTGCTCATTCACAGGAGTGATTGTGTTGATGTTGGCATGATTTAATATATTATTCACCCGCTTACATGCCGCAGAAAGTGCGACGGCTTCAGGCATAGTCACAAACTCTTTCAGAGCATTTAGGCGTCTATCTAAATCATAAAACCATTCATCTTGACGAGCACGTACAGCTTGAATTAAGTCAACACCAATCCCTTGCCCCAAGTAATAAGATTGTAGGCGTTCAAGAATGAATGGTTTTAATTCAAGAATTGGTAACTTGTCTTCGGGTAATACATCCCCATAGTTTTTTACTGCCTCATCTATTAACGTAGTTAAGTTTAATGGCGCAGAAGTTGTAATTAATAGACGAACTACAGCTAAAGCATGTCTGCGTAATTTAAAAGGATCCTTTACGCCAGAAGGTTTCTGCCCTATAGCAAAAATACCAACTAAAGTATCGATGCGATCTGCTAAGGAAAGGGCAATACCTAAGGGGGATTTAGGTAAATCATCTGCAGCATAACGAGGCATGTATTGCTCATTTAAGGCTTGGGCTACGCCCTTATCTTCACCATCATGAAGTGCATAATAATACCCCATTAAACCTTGTAACTCAGGAAATTCTCCAACCATACCAGTAAGTAAATCACATTTACTCAATAACGCTGCTCGCTCAGACAATTGCTGAGAACAGTTCAAGGTCTGGCTTAAATGCATCATTAGATCTCTTACCCGCATCGTCTTATCTTGCAAACTACCAAGGCGCGCCTGGAATACTACTTGTGCTGTTGCTGGCATATATTGGCTTAAGGGCTGCTTTTTATCTTGTCTAAAGAAAAATGCGGCATCACTTAAACGTGCCCTCATCACCTTTTCATTACCTTGAATTACTTGTTGTGGACTAGTACTCATAATATTAGAGACAGTAATAAAATGCGGTAATAATTCCCCTTGCTTATTCTTTAATGCGAAGGTTTTTTGATGAGATTGCATTGAGGCAATTAATGCCTCCGCAGGCACCTCGAGAAACTCTTCTTCAAAATTGGCTATTAATGCCTGTGGCCATTCGACAATAGAAGTTACTTCATCGAGTAACTCCTCAGGCATCACTACCGTAGCATTATAAGGTACCGCTAATTGCTGTACTTGCTCTTTAATTTTTTGTCGTCTTACAAAAAAATCAGCAATAACTTGACCTGCATATAATTGGGCCTCATAACTTTCAGGAGAGTCAATTGTAATTTCTTGTGGGTGATGAAATCTATGTCCCCTGCTTTGTCGTCCTGTTTTAACCCCCAGCAACTCATGATGGATTACTTCATTGCCATAAAGCATTACCGCCCAATGTACGGGCCTGGCGAACTCATCATCCCCATCTCCCCAACGCATAGGCTTCGCTATAGGAAGAGAAGCTAAGCATTGGCTGACCAATTCGGGTAGTAGCTCTTGAGTAGCTTTCCCAGAATTGCGCGTTTCATAGACCATCCAATCGCCTTTATCGGTTTCTATTTTGATAAGCTTATCTACAGCTGCACCACATGATTTAGCAAACCCTAATAACGCGGGAGTGGGTTTGCCTTCAGCATCATATGCTGCTGCTACAGTGGGGCCACGTCGAGTCACAGTTTGACTTTCTTGTTCCGCCTGTAAATCACGAATCATCACAGCCAAGCGGCGTGGAGTGGCGAATCGTTTTACTTCGCCATAACTGAGTTGCGCTTTATCTAAAGCGGCGATTAGCTGATTGGCAAACTCGTTAGCTAATGGCCAAACAGCACCTGAAGGTAATTCTTCACAACCTAATTCAAAAATAAAATCATTGACCATCACACACCTTTTGCATAGGGAAGCCCAAAGCTTCACGCGCTTGATAATAAGCTTGAGCCACTGCTCTCGATAGCTGTCTCACTCGTAAAATAAAACGTTGTCGCTCTGTTACCGATATAGCTTTACGGGCATCAAGTAAATTAAATGAATGAGATGCTTTCATCACCATCTCATAGGCAGGAAGTGGCAACTGCAAAGAAATTAATTTTTGTGCTTCACTTTCATAGTAATCAAATTGCTTGAATAATTCCTCAACATTCGCATGTTCAAAATTATAAGCTGACATTTCCACTTCATTTTGATGAAAAACATCACCATAGGTCACTACTCCATTCGGAGTTTTGCACCAAGGTAAGTCAAATAAATTGTCTACGCCTAAAACGAACATAGCAATGCGCTCTAGACCATAAGTTAATTCCCCAGTAACCGGTTTGCACACCAGACCACCAACTTGTTGGAAATAAGTAAATTGAGATACTTCCATTCCATTTTGCCATACTTCCCATCCTAATCCCCAAGCGCCTAAAGTAGGTGACTCCCAGTTGTCCTCAACAAAACGAATGTCGTCGGCTAGAGGATCTACACCTAATGCACGCAGAGAATCCAAATATTTATCTTGTATATCAAGTGGTGAAGGCTTTAAAACCACCTGAAATTGATAATAATGTTGAACTCGATTAGGATTTTCCCCGTAACGACCATCTGTAGGTCTTCTAGAGGGTTGCACATAAGCAGCACACCAAGGTTCTGGGCCTATTGCTCGCAAAAATGTCGCGGGATGAAAAGTACCAGCCCCAACTTCCATATCAAGAGGTTGTAAAATAACACAACCTTGAGCTGACCAATATTGCTGTAAGGTTAAAATAATATCCTGAAATGTTGTTGGTTTTGTCATGAGAATCTCAAAATTAACATTTATGATGTACTGATGATGTAGGTTGAGTCCCTGACCCAACAAATTGAGCTTTGTGCTACTTTCATGTTGGGCTAGGAGCCCAACCTACGGTTTTCTAACATCTTTTTACATTTTCATAACTACTGACTACCGCTTGTAGGTTGGGCCATTGGCTCAACAAATCTAGTTTTGTGTTGCTTCCATGTTGGGCCAGGGGCTCAACCTACACTATGAGTAAAGTCAGATTAGATTATTACTTACCAGCAGCTTTCTTAATAAGCTCTTGTAAAGACTCTTCGCTTGCTGCTCCTGGAATAAATGAAGGTTCACTACCTTCTTTTAATTTACCATCAGGAGTCGATGCAATAATAAACGCAGGTGTCCCCATCAAGTGTAATTTTTCAGCTAACTGTCTGTTCGCATCTAAAATAGCTGTTACTTCTTTGCTGTTCATATCTGTTTTTAATTTAGATATATCCAAACCTAAAGATTTAGCTGTATCCATTACTATCTTATTATCCATGCGTTTTTCAACTTTAAATAAGGCCTCGTGCATGGCTTGATATTTACCTTGCATACCAGCAGCTAATGCAGCTCTTGAAGCCATTTCAGAACTTTTACCAAAAATTGGAAACTCTTTATAGATAACTCGCAAGTTATTATCTTTCTTCAGTAAATTAGCAATGGTTGGAGACATTTTTTTGCAGTGAATGCATTGGTAGTCAAAAAACTCTACTACAGTAACAGCCCCTTTAGGATTACCCGCAGTAGTCAGTTTGCCCTGGAATAATTGGTCTGCATTTTCTTGAATAGCAGATTGTGCTTGTTGTTGCATGTTTTGTTGTTGTTTTTGCTGTAATGCTTGAGAGGCTTCTAGCAATACTTCAGGATTACTTACCAAATAATCATGAATTACTTTCTCAATTTCTTTTTTTTGAGCATCAGACATAGGAGGGGTAGAGGCATCAGCGGCCATAACTGCTGACGATACCAAAGATGCTGTCAATGCTCCTGCTGTTAATAAATGTGTATATTTCACTCAATTCCCCTTTTTAATAGTTAATTACTTTCGCCAAACGCACCCTAGCATTCGGCTGAGAAAAATTCAATATCCTTAGAGTTTAATAAGCTATAAATCAATCTCAAAAATGAGAAGATTCTTCAACTACAGTTAAATTAGCGTAAGCTAAAACCAACCATTTGACACCATGTTCACTAAATTTAACCTGTACTCGAGTATGAGCCCCAGAACCCTCAATTGCCAAGACGATGCCCTGACCAAATTTAGCATGAATCACATTTTGCCCCATAGGGATGCCGGTCTCATCTGCCGCAGAAGGAATTGGGGTTCTTGAACGTGCTGCTGGCGGTTGAAAATGCGACTTAACACGTACCTCATCCAGTAATTTTTGTGGTAACTCACGCAAGAAACGAGATGGTCTATGGTATTCCTCACGCCCATATTGTCTTCGTACTTCAGCATAAGACAAAATTAGTTTACGCATGGCTCGTGTCATACCTACATAACATAGTCGTCGTTCTTCCTCTAAGCGGCCAGGTTCTTCTATGGATTGCTTACCAGGAAACACCCCTTCTTCCATCCCGACAAGAAACACTATAGGAAACTCAAGCCCCTTAGCTGCATGCAATGTCATTAAATGAACATAACGTTCATGTTCTTCTGCTTGCATTTCGCCAGCCTCTAAAGATGCATGAGCCAAAAACGCATGAACTAAAGGAAGTTCTTCTCCCTCTTCATCTTGTTCATAACGATATTGTTTCGCCGCATTAATTAACTCTTGTAAGTTATCTAATTTAGATTCAGATTTATCCCCTTTAATTTTACTAAAGTGAGCATACAAACCGCTCATTTGAATGACCTCATTAATTTGCTCATCCAGCTCTATGTTTGCAGTTCTAATCTGAATTTTTTCAATTAATTCGATAAACTTCGCTAAAGAGGTACCTGCTCTTTGTGCTATTTCACCTGATTGCAATAATGTTGTAGCAGCATGCCACAATGAGCATTGTTGAGCTCTAGCATAATAACGCACATCATCCAGGGTTTTTTCACCAATCCCACGTGTTGGGAAATTCACTACGCGCTCAAAAGCAGTATCGTCATTAGGATTCACCAATAATCTTAAATAAGCTAAAGTGTCTTTTACTTCCGCCCTATCAAAGAAGCGCACACCGCCGTAAATCCTGTAGGCAACCCCAGCTCTTAATAAAGCCTCCTCCAATACCCGTGATTGAGCATTTGAACGATATAAAATAGCAACCTCATTCGCACTGGCTCCCTGATTGATTTCCATCATAATTCGTTCAGTAACAAATCGTGCTTCATCCAATTCATTAAAAGCACTGTACACTACAATTTTTTCTCCTGTACTGCCTGCTGTCCATAAATCTTTACCCATACGTGAATTATTATTGGTTATTAATTGGTTAGCAGCCTCAAGAATAGTGCTGGTGGAGCGATAGTTTTGTTCTAATCTAATAATTTGAGTCTCTTTAAAATCCTGTGCGAATTGTTGAATATTCTCTACCTTAGCACCACGCCAGCCATAGATAGACTGGTCATCATCCCCTACCGCCAGGACAGCAGTATTGTTACCAGCAAGAAGACGTATCCATGCATATTGGATAGTATTAGTATCCTGAAACTCATCGACTAATATTGCTTGGAAACGCTGACGATAATGAGCTAAAATTTCAGGATTATCGCGTAGTAACTCATGAGTTCTTAGCAATAGCTCAGCAAAATCGATCACTCCCGCAGTATGACAGGCTTGTTCATACGCTTTATAAATTGCAAGCAACGTTTTTGTCGGTCCATAAGATAATGCATTGACATGCTGTGGACGTAAGCCTTCATCCTTACGACTATTAATAAAAGATTGTGCCTGTTTTACTGACCATTGCTCAGGATCTAAATTTAATGAAGCGATAACTCGTTTAATAACTCTGCCCTGATCCTCTGAGTCAAGAATATGGAACTGCTCCGGCAGATTAGCCTCCTTGTAATGACGACGCAATAACCGATGACATAATCCATGAAAGGTACCCACCCACAACCCTACTATCGGGGTAGCAAGTATACTACTTAACCGAGCCCTCATTTCACCTGCAGCTTTATTAGTAAAGGTCACGGCCAAAATTTCATGTGGTGACAAATGATATTCTTCAATTAACCAGGCAATGCGACTGACTAAAACTCGCGTTTTGCCACTCCCCGCTCCAGCTAATACTAGTGTATTACCTAATGGAGAAATCACTGCTTCGCGTTGTCTTTCGTTCAATCCATTAAGAAGTGCTGCCTTGGTCATAAATCAGTTCCAACAAAAAAATTAAAGTGCCTATTATCTTCAATTTAGATAATAAAGACAAAGAGATTCTCAACCTAGTTTATGTTTAAAAGAGAGCCAGTGCCCCTCATTTCAAACATAGCCCTACAAACTTTTATTCTCAGTCTTGCTTTAAACCTATTCAAGGAGCAAAATAGCGCTATTTTGCTACACTACTAATACAAGTATACTCTAAAGGACTAATATGCACTCCCTCTATCCAGCAATTAAACCCTTTGCACAACATGAATTAAAAGTAGGTGAACTTCATCTGCTTTATATAGAAGAAACGGGGAATCCTAAAGGTATACCTGTGATAGTATTGCATCCAGGACCTGGAGCCAGTTCTGATGCTTATCTAAGACGTTTTTTTGACCCTCAACGCTATAGAATCATTCTTTTCGATCAACGTGGTTGTGGCCGTTCGACCCCTCATTTGGAAATTAAAGAAAATAATACTTCCCTGCTATTAGATGATATTGATGCCATTAGAGATTTCCTCGGTCTAAAAGAATTCGTGCTGTCTGGCGGCGGCTGGGGCTCTTTATTGGCTTTACTCTATGCTCAAAAATTTCCTCAGCAAGTTAAGGCACTTTTGTTACAACAAATCCTTTTGGGCCGACAACAAGATATTGACTGGTTTTATAAGCACGGTGCTAGCCTAGTGTACCCTGACTATTGGCAAGAATTTATCAGCATAGTGCCAGAAAACATGCACAACAACATCCCTCAATATTATGCTGATTGCTTACTAGGTTCTAATGAACTAGCACGTATGAGTGCAGCAAAAAATTGGGCGTTATGGCAAGCTCGCTGCTGTAGTCTACATCCACATTTGTATGTTATTGATCAATTTAGTGATCCCCATTTTGCATTAGCCCTCGCAACGCTAGAATCCCATTACATCAATAATCATTATTTTATTGAAGAAAACCAAGTCATGGCTCATGTCCATAAAATAAGACATATCCCTACGTACATAGTTCATGGACGCTTTGATATGATAACGCCCTTAGCTGGCGCTTGGGAGCTTCATCAAGCAATACCTGCTTCAAACCTTAGAATAGTCCGTGATGCAGGGCATTCAGATCGAGAATCAGGCATTATCGATGCATTTATTTACGCGAGTAAAGAAATTTCCAAACAAGGTCCGGATGCATGCTAACAGTTATCCAACGAGTTACAACAGCCAGGGTTGAGGTTGAACAGCAAATAGTAGGTCAAATAGATCATGGACTGATGATTCTTTGTGGTTTTGAACCAGATGATGAAATCGATCATTTAAATCGCATGCTCACAAAATGTGTTAATTACCGGATTTTTGATGACGCTCAGGGTAAAATGAATTTGAGCCTAAAAGAAATACATGGCGGCTTATTATTAGTACCTCAATTTACATTAATGGCAGATACCCAAAAAGGATTACGCCCAAGTTTTTCTAATGCAGCTCCCCCAGAATTGGGAAGACAACTTTTTACGGAATTAGTAAACCGGGCACAACAAATACACCCTAATACTCAAAATGGGCATTTTGGTGCCAATATGCAGGTCCACTTATGCAATGATGGACCGGTGACTTTTTTATTAAAATTCTAAAAGACATCAACATCTTTTATTCAATACAACTGTTTTTTTTTCGATATAAATCATGAGATTAATAATAACAGTTAGCGACCTCATGAAAATAATTTTGATTAAACCTATTAAAAAATGTTTTATAAATAAGCACCATGCCATACAATATTCCTAATAAAATATAGGGATCGTTATGAAAAAACTTAAAGCTTATATTTTCGGTAAAGAAAACATTGGAAAATCAGAGCTAGTTAAAAAACTGCATACAGCAGAATACGTTTGTCCATTGGACCAACAATATATTCCGACAATAGGCGCTCATTATAGTCATCTTATAATTCATACTGAAGATAATGAAGAAGAAATCCAAATCGAATTATGTGACATGGCTGGCCAATCTCGCTCTAAACTATCGACCAATATATTTTCTGAAGAATCTAATTATGGTCTTTATTGTATCGATTTATCAAAGGAGATAAGCACTCTTCATATAAAAGAATTTAAAAAGGATATAAAGCGATTTCAAGAAGTAAACCCGTACGCCCAATTGATTTTAGTAGGCACTAAAAATGACCTAGCACTCCCCCATTCTCTTGAAATGGTGCAAGAGCAATTAGCTAATATAAAGTTTCAAGCTGTCGTATCTACTAGCACAAAAACAATAGATGGAGCTAAAGAACTTTACGATATTCTTACTACAGAAAGTAAGAAAAAATTACTACCTAATCCAGGTGATCTCCATGAATTTTTTAATGTAATTAGTCCCATCATTAAGCAGCGAAATAGATGTGCAGAAGACTCAAGCTTATACGCAGCTTTGAATAACTTACATGAACAAGCTAAAGAGCTGCCCTTCAATATTATTGAGCCTCTTGGAAAAGAGGTAGAAACGCTTCTCAATCATCTCGAAGATCCCACCATCACTGACAAAACTGCAAGTATTAATGCATTTATAGAACACAGTGAACTATTGATAAGAGGCGCGAATTATACACTAAAAAGCGTTATTATCTCAGTTGCTATAACTGCCGTAATTACAGTGATTGCTGGCCTAATAGGATTTGGGATTGGTTTTGCATTAGGTCTATGGGCTGGTCCAGGAGCATTTTTCACGGGATTAGCAACAGGGAGCGCTTGTGCTGTTGCAGTTGCAGCAGGAGCATCAGCTGTAGGTTTATGTACTTTGGCGTATACCAGTCTTATATTTTTCAGAGCCCCTCCATTGTTACAAGCAGTTGAAGAAATGGCGCAGCAAGCACAACAGGATGCCACAGTACTAGCTCAGCCATTAGAACCACAAACACAACCATGAAGGAATTTGTTGCAGTGTCCTATGTATACACCGTTCATCATTAGAAAAGTAAGTTGAGCCACAGAGCTCAACCTACTACTTTTGTTTCATCATTTATAGTTTGCAAGAACTATAAACTGGTGTAACATCGATGTAAGTCTCTAATAATTAGAAAAATAATGCGCTTCAATGTAATATTTGCAAGTATGGTTGGAACCTTAATGTTAACGGGCTGTGCGCACAAAGGGACTAATCCCGCTGATCCATATGAACCGTTTAATCGCAAGGTACATAAGTTTAATATGACCGCTGATCGCTTCGTATTAAAGCCGATAGCCAAATTGTATGTTCATGTAATTCCCGGGCCTATTCGCAAAGGCATAGACAATGCCTTTAACAACTTAGATATGGTCCCTTCTGTTGCCAACGATCTGCTTCAGGCCGAAGGAAAATGGGCAATTAAAGACACATGGCGTTTTATTATTAACTCGTCCCTAGGGGTTGCTGGTTTATTCGATGTAGCAAGTAAATTTAGTCTTCCGCCGCATTATAACGATCTCGGATTAACCTTTGCCAAATGGGGAGATAAAAAATCCCCTTATCTCGTTATTCCTCTTCTAGGGCCAAGTACTATCCGGGATGGCACTGGCTGGCTATTCCAATTTGCACTTTGGAGCCCTTATGTTTACATTAATAATGATGCTGTAGCCTATGGCCTCGCAGGTCTACGCTATGTTGATTTACGCACACAATTATTTGATTCAGAGCGTTTAATGAATGAAGCTCTTGACCAATACTCCTTTATCAGAGATGCTTATTTACAGCATAGAAATTACCTTATCTCTGGTGGTGAACAGGATAATACTGGCTCGCTTTATGTTGATGATAAAGCTGCCGATCAAAAAGCTCTCAATAATACCACTGGTGCTGCAAACGATCAGCCTCCATCAGATTATGTAGACGAATAAAAGTAGAAAATCAATGTCGGGCAATTTGTTGCCCGACCTACGATGTTAAGTCCTATCCTTGCACTAAGAAGACAAACGAATAGTAATCGTTCAAGGTACGATCTTGAATCGCAAAGGTTCACCCGGTATGCTTATTTCGTCTTTGCGAGAATTGGTGAAGCAATGACGCCCGTGAACACTTAATGGCGTCAACTTAAGCCCGTGTAGCCCAGTTGCTTGCAACCAGGCTACAAATAGATAACACAGGATTAATTCCTTAAGTTGACGCCATTACGTGAACGGTTACAACGAATATCGGCAAGACAACGCAAATAATCGCCAGCAATATCTATTCCTGTTTCAGCTGCAATTTCTCGTAAACACGTTGGACTGGTTACATTAATCTCAGTTAAATAATCGCCTATCACATCAATACCAACAAAATATAAGCCTTTTGCTTTCAAAGTAGGGGCTATTTGCTCACAAATCCATCTATCACGAGCAGTAATTGGAACCACTTCGCCTCGAGCTCCTGCCGCTAAATTTCCGCGTAACTCCCCTTTAGCCGGAATCCGTGCCAAAGCGTAGGGAATAGGTTCTCCATTGATTAATAAAATGCGTTTATCACCAACTGTTGCTATTTCAGGGATATAGCGCTGAGCCATAATATTAAGTTTTTGTCCTTGCGTCAGAGTTTCCAAAATAACTGATAAATTACGTCCATGTTGATCTACGTGAAATACGGACCTTCCTCCCATACCCTCTAAAGGTTTAAAAATCACATTTTTATGTGTTTGCCAAAATTCTTTCAAGCGTTCAATATCTTGAGATACTAATGTCGTAGGACAGCATTGAGAAAAATTTAAAGTAAAAAACTTTTCATTGGCATCCCGTAAACTTTGAGGTCTATTTGCTACCAATACCCCATCTCGCTCAGCTAACTCTAATGCATAAGTAGTGTAAATATACTCCATATCAAAAGGTGGATCTTTACGCATTAAAATAATGTCAAAATCACTTAATGGGTATTCACCAAGCTCATTAGATTGCGCCCAATTGTCACTGTGTTCATCACCAATATCAATGTCATAAACTCGTGCATAAGGATGCCCTTCACGGCAAAACAAATCTAACTGCGTAAAATATACACAAGACCAGCCTAGCGCTTTGGCGCTTTTGATCATAGCAACAGAAGTGTCTTTATAAGGTTTTAATTGATGCACAGGATCAAGAAGTACCGCCAGCTTCATTATTCTCCTCCAATTGCTGCAATTTCTCTTGCTGCTGCCAAGGCTGCTAGACGAGCAATCACACCATAGGCATAAAAACGATTAGGGCAATCGACCACTTCCAAATCATCACAAGGCATATTACATGCCTGGGCAAAAGCCAAGGGTTCAAAATGCATTCCGGGAGCATTGAGGTTTTCATCTTTTCCTCTACTCTGATGAACTCGATAAAAGCCTCCAACAACAAACTGCCCCATCATATAAAGAACAGGCTCTGCTACTGCACCATTAGGCATGGTTTCAAAGGTATAAACCCCTTCTTGAATAATCACTCGGTCTACTTTACGACTTCCCTTACTGGCAGACATTTTAGTGCGTTGTTTTCTGTTTAATTGGCGTAGCTCCTCACCATGATGCACCATCATAACACCCATACCATAAGTGCCATTGTCTGCCTTGACTACTACAAACGGTTTATCCGTTATACCGTAGGTGGCATATTTGTCACTGATAAGTGCTAATATTCTATCGACTTCTTGAGCCAATTGTTCTACACCTTCCTGTGCCATAAAATCAATCCCATCTAGAGAGCTAAAATAGGGATCAATAAGCCAGGGATCCAAACCAACTAACTCCGCAAACTCACACGCTACTTCATTAAAGAATTGGAAGTGACTTGATTTTAAACGCGTAGCCCAACCTAATTTGGCAGTAGGTCTAATTCGTTGCTGTAATCCTTGCAAAATCTCAGGAACACCCGAAGATAGATCATTATTTAACAATAAAAAACAAGGATTAAAATTATCCAATCCCACCCTATTCCCTTCACGCCGTAAAGGTTCTATTAATAAAGTCTCACCATGATCAAGCGTTACCTCCATAGGATCTTGTAGTTCGGGATCTAAACTACCAACTCGGACTACAAAGCCAGCTTTGACTAAAATATTACGCAATACATTCAAACTTTGTAAATAAAATTTATTGCGCGTATGACTTTCAGGCAAAATTAAAATTTTAGTACAATCAGGAATATACTCTACTAACGCAGTTTGAGCTGCTTGAATGCATAGAGGCAAAAACTCCGGATTCAAATTATTAAAACCTGCTGGAAATAAATTCGTATCCACTGGAGCTAACTTAAATCCAGCATGACGTAAGTCTACTGAAGAAGTTAAGGGAGCAGGCGTTTCTTTCCACTTTAGTCTGAACCAAGATTCAATTTTAGGAACCTGGCTTAAAATAATTTTTTCCACATGAAACAAAGGCCCTGAATGAGCTGTAGTTAAATGTGGTACTGGAACTTCGGTAGCATTCATGCTTACCCCTTAAATTTTAGAATGGATTAATGGTACCCATGTTCATGATAAAATGAAAGATCTGACTAGGTATGGATCATTAGACCTCTTTCCATTCCACATAAAAATGGCATAATGAAAATCTCCGATATTATTGCAACGAAATTGTCCATTGCTATGCATCAACTAAACACTATAAAATCAACTTTACTCCTTATTTTTCTTGGCTTTATCTGGGGATCAGGTTACACCTTAGCCAAATTTGCTATGACTAATGGAGTATCACCTCTAGGTTATGCCTTTTGGCAGTCTTTAGGTCCTGCTCTACTGTTAACATTCTTTTGTCTTATCACTAAGAGAACGTCGATGTTGCATCCTACTTATTGGTCGTATTTCCTTGTTTGTGGCTTAATAGGTATCGCGATTCCCAATACCAATATGTACTTCATTGCTAGCCGTATACCTGCTGGCTTATTGGCTGTCTTAGTCAATACAGTTCCGTTATTAGTCTATCCTTTAGCGTTATTATCGAAACAAGAAAAACTTGACAGCTGGCGTTTTTTAGCTCTATTACTTGGTATGACTGGAATACTACTGATTGTAGGTATCAATACTTCAGGACTTTATTCGAGCTGGACTTTACTGGCCATGATTACACCCTTAGCTTTTGCTATTTGTTCCATTTACATAGGAGCAAAACAACCTGTGGAGATTGATTCATTACAAGCAGCCAGTGGTATGTTACTTGCGGCATCGCTGCTCTTAATTCCAGTAGTACTAAACCAACACGCCTTTTATCCTCTATCTGGGCCATTGACGCTAGTAAAACAAGTCGTCATTCTGGAGATTATTCTCTCCAGTTTAGGATACCTACTCTTTTTTATTCTTATTCGCATGGCAGGTCCCGTTTTTTATAGTCTGACTGGAGGAGTAGTCGCCTTAACTGGACTATTTTGGGGATACCTGATTTTCAACGAAATACCCACCTCAATTCAAAGTATGGCCGTAGTCTTAGTTATTTGCTCCCTGTTTCTGTTATCATGGAGGCAATCACGTCAATATCAAGGAATCTGATTCATGCTAAACGAATTAGCCCAACAATTTGGTACTCAAATCCAAACGTTTTTTTATTTAATTATGATAATCAATGGCATTTTGCATATCATTTTTGCCGGCGCTGTAGCTCGTGATGCAGGTAATTTATATAGACTTGGACAAAAAACAGTTTTGGTTTCCGCACCAACCTGGGCATTTGCTACTTTGATTGGAGGCGTTTTTACCGCCACGATTTATTGGATCCTTCATCACTCCACATTAACTAGACCGACAATGAGAGAGGTTCGCTATGACAAAGCCTAATGTAAAAACTATAGACGTACATCAACTAAAAAATAAAATGGATACTAATCCTGATTTATGTTTAATCGATGTTCGTGAGTTGGATGAATGGCAAGAAGTCCGTATACCAGGTGCCCACCATATTCCTAAAGATAATATTGCCTCCAATATTACATCTAAAGTTAGCGACAAATCTCACCCTATCTACTTACATTGTCGCGGTGGTGTTCGATCTTTATATGCTGCTCAATGTCTGATTGATATAGGTTATGAAGAGGTCTATTCAGTCGACGGCGGTATCATGGAGTGGTCGATGTATGGTTATCCAGTAAAAGCATGAATCGCATCCCTTAGAGATGCGATTCAGACGTCCTTAAATAGTACTAGTATGAGTACTACTGGAAACTGGCTCCTCTTTAGTTGCTGTTTTACTACTGCCCCAAAAACTACCTAAAAATCCAGAGGCGGATGGTGCTTGTTTCCTTTCTTCCGTCTCTTTTGTTAATTTAATTGCATTAGAGTCAAATGTCAGAAGCTTACTTCCTAAACTCTTGATATCTTCTTCTACTGAATAATCGTCAATAGTGAACGTCCGATTGTCTAAATAACCCTTTCTCGGATCAGAGTCTTTATAGGTATTTTTACAGAGATGCTCTTTCAAATCATTATACATATCAGCTAGATCAGATTCATTTGGGGTATTCTCTGTTGTTAACTCTAGAGAAGAAGTTAATGAAATATAAAGACTACTTCCTTTATTTAAAAGGCCTCCTTCTGGGCTAGTAAAACCATAGGTTGCATAAATTTTTTGCCATATGAAATATGCCGCTGCATTTAAAGTACGTGCCTTAGTTGTTTGCCCTTCAGCACTTTTTGGCTTTTCCTTATCCAAAGAGTCCATCATCATCTTCAGAAAAGTTGCATGTATTCTACGCTCTGTAGGTAATTTTTTTAGTGATTCGTCGAGCGTGGTAGGATCTAGGCCATGATGTTTCAATAATGTGACAAGACCTTCTTTGATTCTCGCTTTAAGCTTATTATATGGGACTAAAGTAAATGACATCTTTATATTCTCCTTAAACTCCATTAAAAGGACTGGTGAAAGACTTCCACCAAATAACAGTTTAAACGAATTAATTATTTTCGCCATATATTTTATTTTTACTAATCAATTAATTTTTAATTAATTGATTTTATTACAAATTGAACAAGTATAGAGGTAATTTTAGCTATCATGAAAAAAATCTCCTGCAGTTTGTTGTTATTCTTTACTCCTTACTTAAGCCTTGCGGACAACAATCAACCGAAGCTTATTGTGCAACTAGTGGTAGATCAATTACGTGGTGATCTGATTCATCAACATCAGAAACAATTTGGCGATAACGGCTTTAACTATTTATTAAGTCATGGACTCAATTTTCATAATGCACACCATCCCCATGCTAATACAACCACCTGTGCTGGACATGCCACTATAGCTACAGGCAGTTATCCTGCATTACATGGAATAGTTAACAATGATTGGTATGATAGACAATCTAAAAAATTAGTCTATTGTATGGAAGATTTAACCACTAATATTTTACCCACTTCCCATACCAAAAAAGCCAACCCAGGTCGATCCCCACGCAACTTAAATGCATCTACTTTAAGCGATGAGCTCATGTTAGCTAACAGAGGGAAAGCTTTTGGAGTATCTTTAAAAGATCGCTCGGCCATTGCCCTTGCAGGCCACATAGGTAAAGCGTTTTGGTTTGATAAAGCTAATGGTGGTTTTATTACATCTGATTATTACTATGCTGCTTATCCAGACTGGGTACAACAATGGAATAAGACCTATGAAGCAAAAGAGTATGATTGGAATTTAAGTCTACCCTTGACTGAATACCAAAATGCAAAAAATCCAACATTTGAACACGATTTTAAAGAGTTCGGCAAAACCTTCCCTCATCATATTACTAATCCACCGTCGGAACAGTATTTCGCCTACCTATCGAGAACACCAAGGGCCGATCAGTTAACAGCTGACTTTGCCGAGCAATTATTAAAGCAAGAGCAATTAGGACGCTCACCGGATAAAACCGATTATTTGGGAATCAGTTTTTCTGCTGTTGATGCCATTGGGCACCAATTTGGACCCAATAGTTTAGAGGCTGAAGATAATTTATTGCAGCTAGATAAAACTATAGCGCATCTTCTTACTGCAATAGATAAGCAGGTTGGCCTTGATAATACACTGATAATTCTAACTGCAGATCATGGGGTTGGTGACAGTCCTTCGTTTCTAGATGCTCATCATATGTCCGAAGTTCAGCCTATGAACGTTAAAATTGCTGAACAGCAAATTCGTTCCCAATTAAAAGCGCGTTATCAGCTTCCGGAAGAAACATTGATGTCTATTACGTCACCCTACGTCTATTTGGATCACCAGATTATTAATGCACGTCAACTTAATTTGACGGAAGTGAGTCAATACGTATCACAAATATTAAATCAGCAGCCCGGTGTATTTAAAAGCTATACACTCCCTATTAGCACTATTGAAAAAGACTGGATTAGCGCCAAAGTAAATAAAATGGCATATCCTAATAGAGCTGGAGATGTGTATATCGTTCAACCACTCTACCAATCTAATGGCACTAAAAATGATAATAGAGTAACCCATGGCAGCCCGTGGCAATATGACAGTTATGTACCCCTGTTATTTGTCAATCCTGCATTTAAAGCACAATTAATTTTCAGACCCGTAGAAACAACAGATATTGCCCCAACATTAGCGGCTTTATTAATGATTAAACCTCCCTCCGCTGCAGTGGGACAACCTCTATCCGAAGTACTAACAGCATTCAATACTAAAGCTTAAGTTATTCATCACTTAGACTTCTTGCGATACAATAAAGTTTCGAGAGAAGTCTAATATAGCCTGTGCAAAATTATCAAATTACCTACCTAAATTTAATATTTAGTTAATAATAAATCAGTAAAATGGTCTTTTTTAAATCCAAATGCCCAATACAATGCCCAATACAATACCAAAAAAATCTTATCCCAATACTATGACTTTCTTCGGTCAAGAAATTAACACAAAGATCTCCCTCAAAAGCGAGTTTAAATTAGAACGAAAAGCAATGAGAACTTTGGCGCCGAGCGATCCGCAACAAAAATATTTAAATTCTGAAATGCAAATGAAATATAATACAGAGCTCGATGAAGACGGTTATTTTTGTAATATGAATGATAGTCTTTGGGAGGGTGAATACAATTTTGTTTTGACCTGTGAAGATCCACCCAAGTTACTGTGTGACAAGGACAAAAACCATTCCTATTTAGCCAATGGTAAAAAAGTTCTCGCCGCAGGATCTTTAGTATTTCAAGACGGAAAACTAGTAGAAATGACGAATAATAGCGGGCATTATAGGCCTACCGATGAAGAAATGTTGGCAACCATCAAAGCATTATATGATGCCAGTGGAGAAACATTAGAATATTTCATCAGCTATTTAGGGCAATCGGGTTGCTTTAAGAAATGTCTTGGGTTTCTATCATCCAATAGATCGTAAAGAGAATGGATGATAGAT
>DAIAOV010000040.1 GCA_027437055.1 Legionella sp.
TCTTGCTGACCTTTACCGGGTACGGGTGTAATCCATGGCAATCCTGCAAGGCCGCGAAATAAAGACGTTCCACCATAGGAACCACGCCCATACACTAATGAGGGACGTAAGATAATCGCGGTAAAGGGTAACGTCAGTAAATAATCATCTGCTGCTTTTTTGCTGGCGGCATAGGCGACATGCGCTTGCTCTATACCAAGGGCTGAAATTTGAATGACCTTTTTTATTCCAACAAGAACACAGGCATCAAACAATGCCTTGGGAGTGTGATAATGAATATTCCAAATTACTTTTTTATTGGGATGATAAAGAATGCCTACGCAATTAATCACTAGGTCAATATTTTTTAAGCGTTTTATCCAAATGGTGGAAATATTATCATGCGTAAAATCACAGGGGATTATATTGGCTGAAGGGAACAATTTTTGCGTATAAGTAACATTACGCACACAGCAAGTGACGGTATGTCCCGTCGCAAGTAGATCAGTCACAATTTGTGAAGCGATAAAGCCTGAAGCCCCGGTTACTAAAATATTCATTCTTATTTCCAATAAGCGCACCATACCAAAAAGCGTCGTCTGGTTGTGGGCAACTGTCTCTTGAGCACCCTGTGCCACAAACTCGCAACTTCCTGGTAGGGCCTGTATTTTAGGTAAACCTGCATCCTGCGATCGATGCGCGCAACGGCCTAAAATACGGACTCCCATCAGGGAGTTGCTCTCCCCATTATTACTTGTGACTAAGATATTGTTGCGAACAACTGGGCTTGTATCTTTAATCTCCCACAAAATCATGGGCGGAGGCAAAGAGTTCTCGGCTGTCAGAATAATCTATTGCAATTTCAACAAGTACTGGGCCTTGGGCTTGCATGGCTTCTTGGAGCACTTGAGAAAACTCATCAGAATGGTGGACACGCAAACCAAGAGCGCCGAAACTTTCCGCATATTTTACAATATCTATTGCACCAAAATGTACTGCACTGTCACGGTTATATTTCATTAACTGCTGTTCCCTTACCATATCATAAGTGCCATCACACCAGACAAAGTGAATGAAATGTACTTTCTCACGTACTGCAGTTTCCAGTTCATTAGCTGAAAAAAGAAAGCCACCATCGCCTGAGATAGAAATTATCTTTTTTTCGGGATGTACCAAACAGGCGACAATAGCCCATGGTAAAGCAACCCCCAAGGTTTGCTGACCATTACTAAATAAGAGATGATGAGGTTGATAGCAGTAAAAATATCGAGCCAGCCACATATAATGTGTTCCTATATCGCTGATGACTATAGTGTTGTCATCAGCAACCTGACTTAATTCATAGATAAATCGTAATGGATGTAATAAAGGGCCGGTGTGTTGGGCGCCGCTTGCTATCTTATCATTGAGCTCTTTTTGATATTCACTAATACGAGCAATAGGTTTTTGGCGAGCCCCTTCTTTTAATTCAGAGGCTAATTTATTAATGGTAGACGTCATATCCCCTATAACTTCCAGTTCAGGTAAATAAGAGGTGTGTATTTCAGCCGGATTATAATCTAAGTGAATAATTCTTTTACTATTGTCGCTATTCCAGATTTCAGGATCATATTCAACCGGATCGTAACCTACTGTCATGATGAGATCGGCTTCATCTAGTAATTTATCGCCTGGCTGATTTTTGAAAAGCCCTACGCGTCCAACAAAACAATGAAGGAGATCATGTGAAATAACTCCGGCTGCTTGATAGGTACTTACTACCGCGAGAGGATTTTGGGTTAATAATTGACGAAGGGCTTTGGTATTTTCTGGGCGCGTTGCTTCCAATCCTAAGAGTAAAACAGGGCATTTTGCTTTATTGAGTTTATTTGCCGCTTCGCGAATGAGCTGCTCAGCAGCAGAACCGTATTGAATTGGTGATAGGGCATTATGCGCTTTAGCTGAGGTATTTTCATGGGTAATGTCTTGAGGGACACTAATAAATACAGCTCCGCTACGCGGTTCTTTAGCAATTCTAAATGCGTTTTCAATAATTTCTGGAATACTCTCTGGAACAAGGATTGCCATGCGTTCTTTAGTAACTGCTTCCATTAATTTAATATTATCAGTACTTTGATGAGACGATTTTAGGCTCATGTTACGTGCCACGTTACCACCGATAGCAATTATTGGATCACCTTCGGTAGTCGCTGTTAATAATCCAGTAGCCAGATTAGATACTCCAGGGCCGGAGGTTACTAGAACCACCCCAGGTTTTCCCGTTAAACGTCCATAAGCCGCAGCCATGAATGCAGCATTTTGCTCATGTCGACATACAATCACTTTAATCGGACTGTCTATCAATGCATTAAAAACAGCATCAATTTTCGCTCCAGGTATACCGAAAATGTACTCTACCCCTTGCCGCACAAGACAGTCTACTAATAAGGTTGCTCCGTTTTTATTTGTTCTCATGGCTTACATCCTTTTTATGTCGTTCATGAATTCATCTTATAGGAATATAGGTCAAAAATAAGAATAAAATCTAGCGATAAGTAAAACATACTTTTTGGCAACAACCTATACTTTAATTAAACCTCTTGCATCACCTGCATCTTTTGCTTTATTGCGGCGTTGTAAGCGTTTCTCCGGTGCTCATTTACTTTATGCAAACTCTGTTCCTCGAAATACTTACGCCTTGCACTAAAACAAAATATACAGGTGATGCAAGAGGTCTATTGTAGGTTGGGCAACAAATTGACCGACATTGATTACTAATATGGCACGAGCTTCTTCGGGTACGCATACGTTTACGTGAGACAGTTGCTATAATTTTCAATTAGAAGCGAGGTTCATGATGACTAAGGATTATCATATTGAGCATATGAGTCGGGAAGAAGTGAATCTGGCGGTTCAATGGGCAGCCAATGAGGGATGGAATCCTGGCATCAATGATGCAATGTGCTTTTATCAGACAGATCCCCACGGTTTTTTTGCCGGGAAACTCAATGGCAAAATAATTGCTGTAGGTTCGGCGGTTATTTATGACGAACATTTTGCTTTTTGCGGTTTTTATATTGTTGATAAAGGGTATAGAGGGCAAGGATGTGGCTTGGAATTAACTCAGGCTAGATTAGCTTATATAGGACAACGTAATGCTGGGATCGATGGTGTTATGGATATGCTGGATAAATATGCTCGCCTAGGTTATCAATTTGCTTATAATAATGCCCGTTATACTTTAGATAAGCTTCCTCATCAAAATGTAGCAGATGATTGGATCATTCCTGTTGAGCAAATTAATTTTTCTCAATTATGTGCTTATGATCGCTTACATTTTCCTGCGCCACGCCCACAATTTCTTAAGTGTTGGGTACAGCAAAAAAACAGTCTAGCCTTAGGATATGTGCAAGAGGGGCATCTTAAAGGTTATGGGGTTATCCGAACCTGTCAACAGGGGTTTAAAATAGGACCTTTATTTGCTAATACCCCTGAAATTGCAAACATCTTATTTTATAAATTGGCACAATACGCTAAAGGTCAGGTCATTTTTTTAGACATACCTGAAAATAATCCTTTGGCAGTGCAATTGACCCGTTATTATCAAATGAAACAAGTTTTTGCTACAGCTAGGATGTATCTAAGAGGGGAGCCACAAGTCGCGATGGAACATATTTATGGCATTACTACTTTTGAATTAGGCTAAGTTCATATTGGCACGACTTTATCTAAATTTACGACAATTATAAAAGAAAAAAACATGAAAATAATTCGTGTCAAGACTGTTTTTTTATTATTATTTTGTTAACATACGCCTTCCCATATTCATTTGCTTTTATTAGAAAGCTGTGAATATCTAAGTTGTATTTTCCTTTATTTTGAATTTTTTTATTCCCCTCTTTCTTTGTAAACCCCTTACCCCATAAGATTTATAGCTATTATTCTAGAAAAAATTTCCTTTGTAAGTTATTCACAATTTCTGTGGATAACTCTGTGTATACTTCTCAAACTCCATATATTTTGATGCAGTTAAATAGCTGTCTAATATTCTTTCATTAGGTAACCTAAGATAAAAGTTATTCTATTGCGTTAATGTTCAAAATATTTTAAGATTGTTAAAAATTAGGTTATCTTGGTAAGTTAATGGTTAATTTTGTGCCAGATAAATTATCATGTTCTTTTCAATAGAGATATAAAAAATATGCCATCTGTTAAGCCAATTTCTTTTCAAATATCAGAACCCGAGAGTAAAAAAGGATTAAATTTGGGGTCTTCACAAGAATTACAAAAAAAAGCAGAAATACATGGGTTACCTCAACAGCTGTATCAGATTTATGCCCCAGTCATTGGCTTTAATAGGTTAATGATGGGTATTCCAGCCAGTAGAGACGTCTATTTGCCAAAATTAAAAGAAGTATTACAAGCTATTTTAAGTGGACAATTTGATACACAAAAAGTAGCAATTAAAAAGTCAATTGAAGAAAGCCACGAGGTGGCTACCTCTATTATTTACCAACTGTATTTTAATTTATCAAAAAATTACACTCCGTGGGAGGCTAAAAAGAAGGAAGTATTAGCCCAATATAAAGAACTCTTTAGTCAATTAGAAGCATTTGGTGCTGAATGGTGCTCCATTAGGCTAAAGAATCAGCTCGCGTTTGATGATTTGGCCCGCTATGTCTTTACCGCGGACTCTCTAACTAAGGCGATCGGGGATGCTGAAATAGGAGGGGAGCAGGGCTTTGATAAGTTTAAAGAATTAATTAATATTTATTTACCGTTGGGTGCCAATATTAATGCATCCATGGTGTGCAATTCTGATTTTGGTACGTTCCTTCATTATTATCTAGCTTTTGAACTTCCATATGCAACAAAACTGATTCAGTTTATAGAGTCAAAACGCAACCGACAGGCTCATACACAATTTGATTATGAAGCTAAAGATGGCTTTGGTCGTACTCCTTTGCTTATTGCTCTGATTACTCGCCAGGAAGACGCAGTCCTTCAATTGCTTGTATTAAATCAAAAAGGAATAAAAACAGGCATTAACATCGTAGATAACAATGGCTGTTCGCCTTTATTATTCGCAGCTGCTTTAGGTATGAAAAAAGTAGTTGCTGAATTATTAAAGCAAGGGGCAAATCCTTTAATGAAAGATAAAAATGGATTAGGTTTAAGTGACTATGCTCATTTTAGTGAGGAGCAAATCGTCGAGCTAGTATCTCCTCTATTACGTGCGGAGCGTGGTTGTGAAGTGAATCACAGCTATTTATATTATAATGATATCTGGGCGACCCCCCTGTGTTTTTATGAACATGATGAAGCAGAAAAAGCAGGAGACGAGCAGATACCACATCTTGTGGTGTTATCTCCTTTATCTCCGCATAAAGAAAAATTGGAGAGATTAGTCAATTATCTAAAGCAAGAAGCAAAACGGGGCAATAAAGAGGCAAAAACATTGCTACCTTTCGTAAATCAGCAAATAGATCGGGTTCTTGAAAAAGAAACCTTCGTGCAAGTGTGTCAGAACGGTCAGGAGCTGGTAAGAGCACATCTATCATCCCATGACGTTACAGAAAGTATTCGACTTCGTAAAGAAAAACAATTAAGACGTGCTTGTGCTCTAAGTCAACTTGATGTGATTAAAACTTTGTTGGACGAAGGAGTCGATCCCAATGCTATGGACGAACTGCAAAGAACCTCATTACATTATGCCGTTATGCGTTTGGAGTTGGTGAAAAGAGAAATAGTATTAGACGCAATCGAGCAGGGAATCAAGGTGTCTGAAGGAGCTCTAAGCTCTGCGGAATTAGCATTTAAACAGCATTCTTCGGTTATTGACTATCTGCAAACTTATAGCAAAGTACCTCTTAATTTTGCTGCTACGAACAAAACAGGTAATACAGCAGAGGCTATTTTGTTACGAGAAGCTCAAAGTGATAATCTTGTCGATGCACAATGCGCGTCGGCGTGTTTAGAAAAAATTAAGAAAGGAAATCAAGTTGCAGTTTTAAAAAACACGAAGGAACAAGAATACACATTCCATTTATAATGAAATATATCAAACTTCCTACGTGCCGCGCTTTATGCGCGGTATGGAGGGGGGAATTCCGTGAAACTCTCAGGAGCAAGCCATAGGGCGTCGGAGTAGAGCTGGATTGGGAGGTATAGAAGATACAGCGCTTTGCTCAGGATGATGCCAATTATTATAGGAAATTAAATGATGTTTCATTGGTTAAAAACATGGTGGCAGGAGCGCATCATACAGCGATCGCAATTTACCGATGCGCAGTGGCAGAACGCCTTTCGACATCTTCCTTTATTAAATCGTTTAACCTCATTTGAAAAAATAAAATTAAAGCGATTGGCTATTTTATTTCTTCATGCTAAATCATTGGAGAGCGTAGGAGAATTGGAAATTACGCCTCTTATGCAACTCTATATTGCCTTACAGGCTTGTCTTCCTATATTAAATCTTGGATTAGATTGGTATCGTGGTTGGGTTTCTGTGGTGATTTATCCCAGTACTTTTTTTCACAATCGTAATGAAACGGATGAGTATGGTGTCGTACACCAAGGGACATCGTTCCTGAGTGGCGAATCATGGCAAAGAGGCCCGGTAATTTTATCTTGGGATGACAGTGTACATCGTGGGGGTAGGGTTGGACGAAATGTGGTGATTCACGAGTTTGCCCACAAACTGGATATGTTAAATGGTAAAGCCAATGGTTTTCCTCCTTTACATAATGGGATATCAGCTCAGCATTGGACCACAGTTTTTAAAGAAGCTTATGTTGATTTTAATCGACGATTGGAAGAGGGGGAGCCTGTGCCCATCGATCCTTATGCCGCGACCTCTCCTGGAGAGTTTTTTGCCGTATTCACTGAAGTTTTTTTTGAGAACCCAGCAATCATTAAGCAGTATTATCCAGAAGTTTATGAGTTGCTTGTTAGGTTTTATCGTCAAGAACCATTGGGTACTAAATCTCTGGGCCTATAGGCTGCTCATATTTTTCGTTAGCTCTTTCTAATGCATGAATATCATTGGCACAGAGATGATCTTTCAATGCATTAAATTTGTCTTCAGGCCACTCATATATTTTTAATTTAAGTAGTCTTTTTATGATCTCATCAGAAAAGCGTTTTCTGATGATTTGTCCTGGGCTGCCCGCAACAATACTATAGGGCTCAACATCTTTAGTAACCACAGTATTGGCAGCAATAATGGCTCCCTCACCTATAGTTATCCCGGGCATAATCATGGAGCGCATACCTAGCCATACACCATCTTGAATTATGGTATCCCCTCTTTTTTCATAAGCATCGACGTATCGGTCTGCAAAAGGATATAAGCTAAACCAATCTACTCTATGGTTATGATTACCTCCTAGCATAATAATGGCTTCAGCGGCAATGCATACATAGTCCCCTATATAGAGTTGATCTATATTCCATTGAGGAGTCCAATGATTCAAACTGTATTCATCGCCATAAAGATAACGCACGACAGTTTCTTCGAAACTTCCAGTCCAAGCATCACTGTAATAACTGTGTGTGCCTTTGATATGAATATTAGGGTTTTTTACATGCTGGTGAAGTAACTCGATTTTTGACCAATGTTTTTCTTTATTTGTATTCATTAGTGACAACTCTAGTTTTTTTGCGCACCCCATACGGTCGCTTCTCTTTAAGCTTTTTTGTAGGTCGGGCCCTTAGCTCGGCCTACTCCTTAAGTTGACGTCATTATGTGAATGCTCACCTAATTTTGTAGATTAATACAGTAAAATTATTCTTTTTAAGAGTATGATTATATTCTTCTATTGATAGAGATGCATGATATAAATCATCTTTGTTCTTTTTATTTATGTTAAACCCATTAAACAATAGGTTTAGGGGCATCAGGATTCTCGCTTGTTTTATCCGATGCCTTGGTATTCAATGGTGAGTCTGCATGTAATACATCAGTGGTTGATTGACATAATTCCCATTGAAGAGAAGGTTGAGGTATAGACAGTTCTAAGCCTTTTTCATACATCGTACGCGTTGATCCACTGACTACAGATAAGGTCCAAGGATTTTTTTCTAGGGCAAGGGTGTTTTCAGTATATTTTCCTTTAATTTGTCCCGTCTGTTGATCGATCACAAAAGTATATGGGGGATTAAATAAAGAGGTAGCTCCAGGTTCTTTTTGCACATTATAAACACTTCGTGTTTCACCATATTCAAACTCTGAAGTAATGTCAAAAGTTTTGCTAAAGAACAATCGAAAATTATTCCCATGTCCAAACAGCCAATAATCATTTTCGTTAGATTTTAAATTATCTCTGATTAGTCGGCGTGTTTTTTCCACTTTTTGTTGTTCAGAAATAGAGTTAGTATCAAAATAATAGTTACCATCTGAAAGATTTATTTCGCCTTGGGAATAATAGGCTTCTGGATCAACGCCAGGAATTTGCAGCATGGTGTTATCTGCTTGAGCCGATTTTTCCTGAATTTGCTTAAAGACTTCAGGATAACCAAAAAACCATATTGATAATGCATAAAGGATTACTTTTAACGGAGTTTTCCAAAATGACATTTGTTGGTATTCGTTTTTTATTTGTGCCAATGAAGTAATGTTATTTCCTGAGGGAGTATAACTATTTTCAGACAAGGCCGGTTGAATGATGATTTGTGCTGAGCTTAGCTCTTTGGGGATAACCAAGCTTGCGGTTTGTTTGGCTCGAACTAAAGGAGATACTGCAATGTGTGGTACTTTATCAGGATAATCCAATAAACACAGGGTTGTTTTATTAGTTTGAGACATATTGACTATGGCTTGTTCTGCTAGAGAGGCATTAGGATTAAGTCCTAATTTCTTTTGACTCCAGTTAGAACTTTCGCCGTGACGACTAAACAATACATGCCCTTTAGTACAGAGTCCCAAAGTCGCAAGAAAGTGTTTATCAGCAGTTTTAATCTCCTGTACTATTTCATGGGCTTGATTGGGATAATCATCTGGATCAAGCTGGTTCAATCGTTCGACTAAGTTTTGAATTTTTTTTTGATACTCAATGGTAGTCGTTGAAGTAGTATCAATAGTTACCAGTTGGGCAAGCCCCATACTGAATCTCCATCTGTATTCAATTTAAACAATTTTATTGTATATCAATAAAATTAAGGCAATATTAACCTGTCAAAGCTCATTAGGCTTATTTTCTAAATAACGCATAACCCATAAGTTTAACTTTTATTTTTCGCTATTTGTTCAATATTTGATTCAATGGTTCGTGTAATGGCGCCAAGATTTAAACCGTTATCACATATTCTAAAAGGATCTTCCAATTCTTCGGAGAGTATTTCTAAACCTAATAAAATATAAACTATCATGACCATCATAGGAATAATTAATATTCCAAAAGAGTGAACCCAGCCAAAAGGAAACATTAAGGAATAAAACAGTAATGCTTGCTTTACAAAAAACGCATAGGCAGGTGGTACCCTCGTTTTAGCAATCCGCTCACAACCTCCTACCATATCAACTAAATTAGAGATGTGGTTATCTAAGTGACTGCATTGCTCTACCCGAGTCCGGGTTTCATTACGTAGTTGATGTACAATGCCATACATCCGTTGAACTATAAGAATTATTGGCTGTTTGGGATCATATTCGGTAATACCTAAAGACTTCATTGTTTCATCTAGCAATTGCTCATCATCGCGTAGCTTTGCTTTAAGTGCTATGGGCAATTTACCGAGTAGTTTAGGAAACTCGGGATATTGATTTAAGCCGGCATAGGTTTCGAATTTCAAAGCGAGATTGCGACTATTATTTACTATGGATCCCCACAGGGTTCGACCTTCCCACCAACGTGAATAGCTCGTGTTGACTCTAAAACCGATGATGATGGCTAAAATAAAACTAAAAATTAGATGAAATTGGCCTAGGCTGTAGCCTCCATGACCTTTAAAGCAAATGGCAATAATAGCTGCGTAAATGACCAAGACAATCATAACGGGCGTTAATTTACGAAATACTCTTTCTTTGTAGAATAAGAATAAATGAGGTATCCATGTCCAAAGATTATGGGATTTTTTGGTCATAAAATAATATCTTTTCTGCATAAATACTCCGCTGAGTAAGGCACAATGGTCTAATAAATTATTAAAGAGATATCTTTATAAATCAATTACATTTTCCTTAATTTGATTAAAAGGTATTGCTATGTTTTAGCCTATACTAATCATTATAGTTTATTAGATATCAAGGGATCGGATTATGATAAATATGGAAAATAAAAGGGTCTGGATAACTGGCGCATCTTCAGGTATTGGTGAGGCCCTGGCTTATGAAATGGCAAAGGCTGGGGCGTGCGTCATACTTTCTGCGCGCACCGAAAAGGAGTTAGAACGAGTACGTACATCTTGTCATTCTCCTGAGAGACATGTGGTGATTCCTTTAGATCTGGAGCGTTACTTTGAATTAGAAGATAAGGCTAATACTGTATGGGAGCAGCAGGGTCCTATTGATATTTTGATTCATTGTGGCGGTATATCGCAGCGTTATTTGGTTGCAGAGTCTCGTCTTGAGCTTGATAAAAAAATAATAGATATTAATTTTTTTGGAGCTATTGCTTTGACCCGTCCTGTGTTGCACAAAATGCTACAACGTAATAGTGGTCATATAGCGGTGGTATCAAGTATGTTGGGTTTGTATGGAATTCAAACTCGTTCTGCTTATAGTGCAAGCAAACATGCTCTTAGAGGGTATTTTGAAAGCCTTCGTAATGAATTATTTAAAACAGAGCTAGGTATTACATTGATTTATCCAGGATATGTAAATACTCATATCACATATAATGCTTTACTTGCTGATGGTACGTCCTTTGGTCAATTGGATAAAGAGCATGCCCATGGTATTTCTCCAGATCATTGTGCGCAAAAAATAGTTCGTGCTATTCAACGTAAAAAAGCTGTAGTCGTTATCGCTGGAGCTAAAGAACGATTTGGTGCTTTTTTAGCGCGTTTTTTTCCCGCATTATTTAGACGTCTGTCTCCTCGATTTGAGGTATGAGACGGTAGCGAATTGTCTTCGAAGGGACAAGCTTGAGGAGGCAAGTTGGCTTAGCAATATGAAAATTATTTCCATGTCTTTTATGTCATTATGGTCTACACTTTTTTTGAGTACTCTGAAAAATAGATGTAATTGCGTATTTTCTTTGTTTTGTGTGTAAAAAAGAAGTTCCTGAAAAATAAGGTTATTGTGTTATAATAGGGAGTTTCTTTGTTACGTTCAGGATAGTAGAGGAATGACTCAAAATGACGGGGTGAACCGTTATAAAGAGGTTGAGAAATTTATCTCTTCACTTTAAATTTAGGAGTATAAAAATGAAAAATAATAAAAAAATTGCAATGATCTGTTTTTTTCTATCTACACTGTTCCTATTAAACGGATGTAACACGGTGAAAGGATTTGGCAAAGATGTTTCTAAAACTGGCCAGGCAATTGAAAAAGCTTCATAAGAATTTAATGAATGTAAATTGAAAATAAAAGGGCTATATAGCCCTTTTATTTTGTCAAATCGGGACTCAAACTTGGCACTCCTTCAAGATTCAAGACTCCACTTCCTTCCCCATAACGAGTTTGGAAAGAGGTCTATTAGAGCACTAAAGATGAACTATTTGCTTGAGACTGCCTTGATTCCAACTCTATTCTACACGCTTTTAAGAAGGCCTCTTTAGCTGTTTTTGCTTCATCATTAGGTAGAGGTATATTGTCTATTATTGTGTGCAATGCAGTGAGAAAATCCAAACACTCTTGATTAGTATGTTCTTTACGAGATAATTCTACAGGTTTTATGGTCGTTTTATTCCGTTCCTTATTTTCAAGTTCATCAGTTAGCTGCTGGGTTAATACTGGGCTAGGACTTAACATGTTTTGTAAGTAAGGTGTGTAAAAAGGTGACATATCCAATCGTTCTTTGCCGTCTTTTAAGCCAGGAGTGCTATACCATCGTTCTATAGCTTCTTTAAACTCGACTATTGCTTTAGGCTCTAGGAATTGATCGTAATGCAGTATACCAGCAGGAAAATTTTTACCTAAATGATTTCTTGGGGTGATTCCCATCTCCTTCAAGGAAGCTAAAAACTGTTGTTCAAAATGGGTAATTCCTGGTGCGTCAGGATGAGTCACTATATCTATAGCTAAAATACGTTCTTCTTCAGATGAGGTAGCGCTGGTTGACAATCCACCATTAGTACCTTTTATATAACGTACATAAACGGCGTATGTTATCGGATATTCCCCTTTTTTTCCGCCATTTTTCAGTAATTCTTCTATTTTTTGCAAAACAGCTTCCAGAGTTTGTCCTGCCTGATCATCGTTAACTGGGATAAGGTAACTGACATCACGCATTAATTTTGGAAACCCAACCTGGGGATGAGTGATATGGTTCTCATAATCAACTACAGTCTTTGTTCCGCGCGACCCTGTAACTGTGGCAGCTGAAAATAACATAAAATAAGGCAATAAATGTTTTAAACCAGAATCGAGCAAGAACTCCATTATGGATGAACCTATTCTTACTTCCAGTTCTTGGATAAACGAAGTCATATCAGGGGCATAGGGAGACTTTTCGTTTTGGGTGGGCTGTGATTGAGAGTAATTCCATTTGCGAATTTGCCATTTAGAGATTGCGTGATCTATTTCTTTATTAGTAAAACTCGGCATACCTATAAAGCTAACATACTGATTATTCTTTAATATAGCACTTAATTTACCTGACATTTCTTGAGTATTATGAAACAACTCAATTGTTTCACATAAATTAAACGCGCTGACTGTGCGTATTTTCATACTCAGAATAATGCCTAATAAGCCACTATGTCCTCCCATAAGTGTTGTAAAATCGGGGTGGTTCCTATCGATTTCACGAATATTGCCATCCATATCGCATACTCTGACAGACTCGATTAGACCACTGAATCCTGGTTCGTCGCGTCCTGACCCATGCCCTGCTGTTCCAGACAAGCCTATGGCAGTAACCCAGGCAATCATACTTACTGTGGTTAAAGAAAGATTATTCTTACGTAAGAAATCGGCTAGCTCTGCAATTTGTACTCCAGCACTGACTTCCACTTCAAAAGAGGGGAGTTGGTGAATAGGCGTATCCGGATTGAAGAGGACTGGATTCTCGATTGGCCCTATGACTTTAGTATGATGAAATTTTTTACTAAAGCGGATAATGATATCGGTCCCAGGGGTATTGGAAGCTACTCTTCCACCAACTACTTCAGAAAATGAAAAGCCCTCATTATATTCATCTTTCTGCACCTGATTCCAGGGAAAGAGACAACAGGATATTTCCGGCTTATCGGACCAGCCTGCTGTAGCCCGTATGGTAATTTTATTGTCGGGTGTTCTATCCACATTCATTGATTTAATATCTTTTATTACAGTCTGCAATTGTTGTTCATTGTCAATTTCTACAACTAAAGCTGCTGGATTTTGGACTGTCTTCATGTAATTGTCCCAGCCATAACTATAAGAAATTTTATTTTTCCTTAATTGTTCAATAAATTTGGATTTTAATTCAGCAGGAAAACTCATTATTACTCCTTGTAGGTTCAATAAACTTCGTGTTTATCTTTAGTTCAGCTAAATCATTTTACTGGTTTTTAGCCTATTCTAGTGTAGAAAATAAGTTTTAAATTAGCGAGTTAATTAACACGCTCTAAAAGTAATTTCTCAATAAGCAGCAAGACAGTTGGGTCATTTTATGAGCTTGAATTCCTAAAATGAAACAATTATGATGTTTTTGCGCTATTCAATCTAGATACTGTGATTCTATGAATTGCTGCATTTGGGTTTATTAATTATTTTTAGTAAGGTAGTAATCACTATGAAAAAATTACTTTCTCTTTCAGCCTTGACTCTTGTGATTAGCAGTTGTGCTTCTATTCCTTTAGACCCGCAAGCTGCTCGTATAATAGCTACGCCTAATCCAGCGCCAAAAGGTTGCAAATATTTAGGACAAGTCGTTGGCAATCAAGGTAATTTCTTTACAGGAAGTTATACCTCCAATCGCAATTTGGAAGAAGGTGCGATGAATGATCTTAAAAACAAAGCCAGTCAATTAGGCGCGAACTATATACAATTAGTGACTAATAGAGCAGGAGTTACTGGCTCCATGGGTGGTTCTTTTGATCGTCACGGTGGCTTTATAAGTGGCAGCTCTGAACAAACTAATGTCACCAATTTGGGTAATGCATATCGCTGCTATCCTAAAGTTATCGGTTTAGAGTAAATTGATCCATTAATTGTATGTTGGGCAATAAATTGCCCAATGGCACTATCTTAAGCTTTTGTAGCCCGGGTTAGCGCAGCGTAATCCGGGATTTCAGTGCACTGAGCTAGGCCATTCTCGTATTACGCTGCGCTAATATGAGCTACGATGTTTACGGTAGCGTACCGCTATTCTGAAACATCATGACCGGAACAAATCTTCCTGGGAACGACTCATAGACACCAATATTTTTTGCCCCCATGTGTTTGTAGAATTGCTCTGCGTGGGGATCGGCAATGAGTTTAAATTCGGCCCAACTTTGCTCAGAAGCATAATGTAGTACGTGTTGCCACATGATTTTGCCTATTCCTTTACCAATTTGGTCGCGATGAACAAAAAATAAATCCAGTTCAGGAAGTTGTTCTCCATTTATTTTAAAAGCAAATAAGCTTATCAGTTCTCTTCCTTTTTCAAACAAAAACACTGCATTGGCATGAAGATAATGTTCTTGTATTCCCCATTGCTCCATAAATTGGTCTAAAAAAGTCTCTGTATATCCCCAATGTGCTTTAGAACCTCTAATGAGGCTATTGATTTTATTGAGTTCAGTGCTCTGGGCGTGACGAGGAATCATTCAGTATTCTCCAACTGACCATGCCAATTCTCATGGCATAAGCCATATAAATAGTTTTGCTGCAGTGTCATTATAATGATAGATTAGTAAAACTAAATTATTTTTCAGGTTTTTAAAATGAGAAGCAAACTAGGTAATGGACTGGCTAGATTTAAAGTATTAGTTATTATGGGGGCACTTTTTTCATCAATTTGTTTCGCTGAAGATAGAGAAATTGCGATCACTATTGATGATTTGCCACTTGTTGCATCACAAATGAATACGCCGAATAATCAAAAACGCTCCATAGATCGCTTTACCAAAATTGTTGAAGCATTACAAAAATACAAGGTTCCTGCGACGGGTTTTGTGATTGCAGGTGCTATAGAAAAAGGTCAGTGGGCTTTTTTAGAACAGTTCCGCAATGCTGGCATGATGCTAGGAAATCATACCTATTCTCACTATAACCTTAACCAAATGAGTGCGGAAAAATATATAGCCGATGTTGATCGTGCAGATAAGATCTTAGCCCCCATATTGACGGAACCTAAATATTTCCGTTATCCCTATTTGGCAGAGGGTAATAAAAACACGAAACAGAAAGTTTATAATTACCTTGCGGCGCATCATTACTCTATTGCACCGGTAACCATTGATAGTAAAGACTTTAATTTTAATGAAATGGCATACAAAGTGCCTTTTCGAGCAAGAGAAGCTTACATAATGAAGCTAAAGCCCCGTTATTTGGCTTACATTTGGAAGCAAACACAATTAGCGGAGAAGAGAGCTAAGGGACAGAATACAAAACAGATTTTATTAATTCATGCTAACTTGCTTAATAGTTATCTCTTGGGCGATATTTTAGAAATGTATCAAAAAAATGGGTACAAGTTTATTAGCTTAACAGAGGCTTTAAAAAATCCTGCCCCCACTCTTTCTGTCCCTGCTCATGAAAACGCGGGAACACAACTAGAGAATGAATTATTAGGAGGAACACCTTCGCATTAGAAGTTTATCGAGTAAGGAGACAATCAATGGGTATTAGACAACTATCAAGAAGTACCTTATTTCCTTATTTAGTAGGTGTTATCTCTTTGATAGCCAGTATTAAACTGGCTGGTGCCGTAAATCCCTCTTTGCCCCAGATTAAGACTATCAAACCAGGACATTTAATCGTAGCTACTTATTTTACCAATCCACCGTTTGAATATTTAGAAAATGATCGTGAAATTGGGTTTGAAGTGGATTTAATCAAGGAAATTGCAAAAAGGTTGAATTTAACCATTGAATTTAAGAATACTCAGTGGGAAACAATTATTGCAGCGTTAAAAAAGAATCAATACGACCTAATTATGGGGGCTATTACAATAACTCCTGATAGAAAAAAGATAATAGCATTTTCAGAACCTTATATGACTACGACCTTGAGTGTCATTATTAATAAAGATAAAACACCGCAAATTAAGAGTCTTACAGATCTTCATGACACTATAGTAGGCGTGCAAGCCGCTACAACAGACTATGATGTTGCGGTAAAAATGCAAAAAAAGCAGGAGATCAAAGGGATAAAAATTTATTCTTTTAAAGATTTTGCTATAGCTATTAATGACTTGCTTGCTGGTAAAGTAGGTGCGGTGATGAAAGTATTTCCAGTTGCTTATTACTATGTTGAACATCACCCTGAATTAAAAATCCTTGCTCCTGTTCCTAATGATCCACAGCCATTAGGCTTTGGTTTTAATCAAAATAATAAAGAGCTAATCAATGCAGTGAATAGAATTCAATCTGACATGCAAAAAGATGGAAGTTATAACGTAATTTATCAACGATGGTTTGGTGATAAAACAGAAAAATAAAGTAGTAGAGAGCCTCTAGATACTTGCCATAGGACTATAATTTAATTATAGGGATATATAGTTTTTGTTCAAAAAAAGTCTCTAACAAAAGTAATTGTTTGCTCGCTTATGTCCTTAAAATAAGCAGTTCCAATGGGTTTTATTGGATAGAAGGAGAGGGATCATGCTGAGCTGGATTATTAGGGCACTATTGGTCTTATCAAGTACTATCACCAGTTGGTTTGTTGCCCAAGACTCATCAAAATTTGATATTATAGAGATGGTTGTTGTTATCTGTCTGGTTACGCTCACATTAATTATTATTGCATTTTGGCGTTCCATTTTTGACTGGTTTAAAAATATACTTATTGGATCAATACATAAAACTCATAAAAACAAATCACTTAGACCCAGATAGGAGGTAAGTGTTGACGCCATTACCTGAGAGCTTACGATAGTAGAGCCTAGAGAATTGATAAAAAATCACAAATTCTTCATAAATAGGCTAAATTAAGAGATATAGATGGATTTGGGACTATTCCAATGTATTTCACTGAAATAATAAAAATAATGAGTATAATCATAGTGATATCCATCATTATTTTCTTTTATGATCAATTGCTTAGAAGATTTATTCTGAACATATTAACTAGAAAGTTATGGTTTGCCAGTGGGGTTTTCATTCTTTTTAGCTTAATACTACTCTTTGTTCCTTTTTCCTTTGTTGCTTCAGAAAGCACATTAAATATATCCACCGTAAAAGTCATAGTGCAGTGTTTTTGGTGGTTATCTCTTAATTTATTAGCTAATCAACTTTTGGAGTATTTGTTATGGAATAAATTTTTCCTAAATAAAGGGATAGTCATCAGTAAAATTTTACGGGATTTTGTTTCTGCTGCTTTGCTTATTGTGATTATCGCTGCAATTATGCACTTTGTATTTCTAAAGTCTGTTTTTGGAATATTTACTGCTTCTGGGGTCATGGCCATCATTTTAGGATACTCTGCACAGGCCACTTTGAGTGATATTTTTGCAGGTCTTGGTCTTAATACATCAAAACAGTTTAACAAAGGGGATTGGATAAAAGTTAATGATGGTAATTTACAACGCCCTCCGGGTATGGTTGTGGACATTAATTGGCGTTTTGTCAATCTTGTTACTTTAGATAATAATCATCTCTCAATACCTAATTCGGTGATTTCAAAATTGCAGATCACCAATCTTTCTCAACCAGAGCCTATACATGGGGTGCTGCTTACTCTGCCATTACAAGTTCCAGTGCCGCCAGAGCAGTTTAAAAAAATACTGCGTTCTGCAGCGTATCAATCGTCAAAGGTAGAGCGCACTCCAATCCCAGTAGCCACCTTGTCAGAAATAAGAAGTTCTGAATATATCTATCAATTATCTTATTTTACTAAACAAATGAATGACGCTATTGTTAATGATGAAATATTATCCATAGTTTGGTATCAATGTCGTCGGCAAGATATCAAAATTGGTTCAGAAGAAGAGATGCAATTGATCGAAGCACCGTCAAAAGAATTGATACAAGATTTTTTACTTGAAACGGATTTGTTTCATTCTTTGAGCAATGATGAGGCTGCATTATTAGCGTCTAATGCTATAGTTCATCATTATGGTCCCCCAGAGATGATATTGGAGTACGGACAGGAAAACTTCTCTTTATTTATCATCTACAGCGGTAGCATCAATGTTTATATTTCTAAAGAAATACAAGAAGAAAACTTGGTTGCTACTTTGAGTACTGGAGACTATTTTGGCGAGATGTCGTTGTTAACAGGAGATAGGTGCAGTGCCTCTATGATTGTTAAAGCTGAAGCTACGATTATTGAAATAACTCACAATAATATGAAGCACTTATTTAAACTGAGAGCAGAATTAATAGAAAAAATAAGTGAAATAGTTGTTATCAGAAAACATTTAAATGAAGACATGAGCGCCTCTAAAGCGCATAAGAAGGAAATAGTGCGCCAGACCTTGATTGATCGTATGGTTGAAAAAATACGCTATTTTTTTAAACACAAATAAAATATTAGACTTCTTTTTATGCTTACTACAAAGTGCTTTAGCATATTGACAATGATGGTTTCTCTCCAGATAATCCACCCCCACAAAATCATGAAGTTATGCCCTATGAGCGTAATAAGCAGCCTCTTCAATTTATAATAGACCCCATGGTGGTGTTCCAACTCTGGTTGGCTAGTTGTAGTGGCTTTATGATTGAATTACAACAAGGAGATCTTGCATTGCAAAATAGTTGTATTAGGAGTTTTTTTTGTTTGTTCCTGCTTTTATTCATAACTCAATTAGCTATTGCATCGAACTCTAAAAATGAACCATCTCAAGCAGAGCGAATCCGTCAATTAGAACGACGTATTGCTGTATTAGAGAAAAATGAAAACAAAGAGCAAAAGGCTGAAAAAAGTAGACCTCAAGATCCTGTTTTAGCTCTTCCCCAGCTTAGCTTACGTGAGAAATACGATACTGCCCCTATATATAATCAAGATTTGGCGATGATGAAAATGCGTCAAAAATATGAGAGTCAATTGAGGCAAAAAGGGATTCAACCTTTGCCTTATCCACGTATCGAATTAGGAGGATCGATTATTGTCTTGGGAACAGTTAAAGAGCCTCCTGATGTTCCCCCTAGAAATGGTAGAACGCAAAGCGATATTAATTTATCCGGTGCCAATTTAAATATAACCTCAGAAATTATGCCTGTTTTACTTGGGGCGATGAGAATTAGCTATAATCCGAATAGCGCTGAGAAATTCGATGAAACGACCATTACGACACGCGTAGCAAATTCCACTATATTTTTAAATACAGCTTTTCTGACTTTGGGAGAGCTAAATCGATTTCCATTCTATCTTTCTGGTGGGCAAATGTTTCTTCCTTTTGGTGAATATAGCTCGTCATCGTTATTCGCTCCTTTATCAGCGCGATTAGGTCGGTTTAGAGAGCGTCCCATTCTTCTTGGTTTTCAACAACCAGGAACTCAAAATGGTTTCAATGCATCTATTTTTGCATTTGAAGGAGATGCATTTACCAATCAAAAGAATGGCGTAATCAACAATGGGGGCGCCAATATCGGATATGTGCTAGAAAATCCTTATTTTAAATTCAGTACCGGGGCTAGTTATATTTTTAATATTGCTGATTCAGGAGGGATGCAAAATACAGGGGCATCTACAATTGTTTCTGATGCAGGTGAGTACGTGGATAACGACTATCTGGATTTTGAGGGGGGAATAGATAGTGATGTCCCTTTAATCGCTTTTCGTGGTTTTGGCGCTAACGAATTATTAGTTCATAGGGTTCCTGCCTATGATGCACGTGCAAAAATCAGTATAGAGCGGTTACATTTAACGTTTTATGGAGAGTTTGTTCAAACGACTAGTCCTTTTGCTATAGAAAACTTATCGTTTAATGACGAAGGGGCTCAACCCTCCGCATGGAATGCCGAGGGAAGTATCAATTTTTTAATTTTTGACAAAAAAAGCTCAATCACGGTGATTTACGGACAATCAGAGCAATCATTGGCGTTAAATCTTCCCCAATCCACTATAGGTGTATCCTTTAACATCAGACCACAAAAATATGTTTCGTTAACATTAGGATATCAATATGATAAAGCTTATCCTGTAGGAGATACTGCGACAGGACAATTATTACCTGTATCCTCGATCCGCTTTTTAGGTACTACAACCAAAACGACTACATTGCAAGTGAATGCTCGCTTTTGATTAATAATTTATGGTAAGCGAATTAATTAACAATCTATAAGTAAAATTTGTGGAGATTCATTTGACGATGCACATTATTTTAGTGACAATCAGAGATTAGCAATTAAAGAGAGTTTAGTATAAAAAATAATGTATTTTTTATACTAAACAGATTTTATTCAGAACCGGATCCCGTATAAATGCTGTGCATCCCTGCTTTTGCAGTGGCACGCTTTATGGGCAATGTTCTTTTCGCGACATAAAAAGGCATTTCCATGTCTTTTATGTCGAACTTATGTTAGTTAGAATGTTTTCATTATCAAGACTGATAAAAAGTAATATATTTTTCATCATTCCTGATAGTATTTCACGAGGGATTGTGGTTAATGCATGTCTTATTAAAAATAAACGCCGCGATTATTGTTTCTTGTAGCTTAATTTTAAGCGCTTGCAAAGTAGGGCCCAATTTTCGTTCTCCTCCACCTCCACCGGTGGAAGCCTATACAGAAACTCCTCTCCCTAAAAAAACTGTACGTAGCCAAAGTGCAGGCGGTAATGTGCAAACTTTTGTTGCTACAGAAGACATACCCATGCTTTGGTGGGAACTTTTCCATTCTGAATCGATTAATGAGCTCATCAGAGCTGGGATAGCCCATAACCCAAGCTTAGCATCAGCAATCGCTGCCATAAAACAGGCACAAGAAAATGTTAATGTGCAAATTGGTAATTCACTTTGGCCTGCAATTAAAACAGTAGATGCGGCTGAACGATTAAGGTATTCATCCCTTGCCATAGGTGGAGTGAATGGTGAAAGTGGTGCAATAACGTTTAATCTTTATAATCCAACATTTACCGTATCGTATACTTTAGATACTTGGGGTGGGGCTAGGCGACAAATTGAGGCGTTAAGGGCGCAAGTGGATTATCAACAATTTCAACTACTTGCTGCTTATTTAACTTTAACTTCAAGCATTGCCAATACGGCTGTCAGTATTGCCTCCTATCAAGAGCAAATCGAAGCAACTTTAGAATTAATTAAGATAGAAGAGGGCGTCTTTAAGATATTAAAGAAACAGTATAGCTTAGGAGGTATTTCGCAAGCGGATGTATTAACCCAGCAAACTACTCTTGAGCAGACCAAGGCATCTTTACCTCCATTACAAAAAAGTTTGTCTTTGGCCAAACATTCAATGACTGCGTTGATTGGAACATTTCCTGATCGCCCTCTGCCTAAAATTAGACTCAATAGTTTAAGGTTACCTCCCGAGATACCAGTCAGTTTACCGTCCAATTTAGTACGACAACGCCCTGATATTCGTGCGGCAGAAGCAACACTCCATTACGCATGCGCTCAAGTCGGCGTTGCTACTGCGAACTTATTGCCTCAGATTGGTATGACGGGAAGTTATGGCTGGCTTAATACGGTATTAACCAATTTATTTACTCCGCAAAACGTGGTGTGGAATATTACAGGACAGTTAACTCAGCCTATTTTCCAAGGCGGTGCCCTATGGGCTTCTCGACGGGCGCAAATCGCAGCTTATGAGCAGGCGTTTGCTCAGTATAAACAAACGGTATTACAAGCATTTCAAAATGTTGCTGATTCCTTACGGGCTATTGAAACAGACGCTCGTACGTTGCAAGCGCAAGCATTAGCTGAAAAAGCAGCACGAGATGCCCTTAAACTGACATGGTCTCAATATCGATTGGGTGGAACTACTTATATTAATTTGCTTAACGCACAACACCAATATCAACAAACTCGTATTAATCGTATTCAGGCTCAAGCTGCACGATTCACTGATACGGTGGCTTTATTCCAGTCGCTAGGAGGGGGATGGTGGCAAAAACCATGGTGCGATAAAGAGTGTCCTAAATAAAGGGGTTGATTGTATTGTAGGATGGGCAACAAATTGCCCGACATTGAGTTTTTAAGCAGATAAGCTCCAGGACGTGGGCAAAAAATGAGATGAATGAAGCACTGAAGCAGGAGAATTTTTTGAAAAAGCCGATGATAATTATGCTAATTGGGGTGGGTATCCTGTTCGGCCTGATTTTTGGTTGGAAGGGTATTAAAGTAATCATGATAAAAAGATATTTATCATCGATGCAGCAACCAGCCGTAACTGTATCAACGATGAAGGTCGAGTATTCATTGTGGCAACCCCAATTAAAATCTGTAGCCAGTTTACGAGCACTTTTAGGGGTGAGTGTCACTACGGAACTTGCTGGTATGGTAGTAACAATTCATTACACTCCCGGACAAAAAGTAAATAAGGGGGATTTGCTGGTGCAACTAAATGCTGATACAGAAAAGGGACTATTGCATTCTTTGCAAGCTCAGGTTGAACTAGCAAAAATTACTTTTAATCGCGATAAGGCGCAATTTAATGTTCATGCAGTAAGCAAACAGACGGTGGATACTGATGAATGGAATCTTAAAAATCTGCAAGCACAGGTGGAGCAGCAAGCAGCAACCGTTGATAAAAAAACGATAAAAGCCCCTTTTACCGGATATATAGGAATCAATACTGTGAATCCCGGGCAATATCTCAATCCGGGAGATGCCATTACTACATTACAGTCTCTGGATCCTATTTATGCCGATTTTTATCTACCTCAACAAGCTTTATCCCAATTAAAACTTGGACAAGTAGTCAATATTGAAACGGATACATTTCCTGGAGAAGTTTTTAAAGGAAAAATCACAACCATCCAGCCTCTAGTAGATACTGCTACTCGTAACGTGCAAGTAGAGGCTACTTTAGATAACCCACAATTAAAGTTGAAGCCAGGGATGTTTGCGCGAGCCGAAGTCGATGTGGGGGAACCTCAAAAACACCTTACTGTTCCTCAATCAGCGATTAGTTTTAACCCTTATGGTGATATCGTTTTTGTGGTTAAAGACAGTGGTAAAAAGGACAGTAAAAACCAACCTGTATTGATAGTGAACGAGGTCTTTGTCACTTTGGGAGACACTCGTGGTGATCAAATAGCAATTTTAAAAGGATTGCAACCAGGCGATATCATTGTTACTAGTGGCCAGCTGAAGCTTAAAAACGGAAGCCCTATTGTGATTAATAACACAATTCAACCGAGTAATGATGCTGCTCCTAAAGTACTAGAAAAATAACTCACGTTAATAGGATTTGAACCATGGCGTTAACGGATATTTTTATCAAGCGACCCGTACTGGCAACGGTAATCAGTCTATTTTTATTAGCAATGGGTTTGCGCTCTATTGGTTCATTACCGATAATGCAATATCCATTTACAGAAAATGCGATTGTTACAGTGACGACCACCTATACGGGAGCGGATCCTGACGTGGTTGCTGGGTTTATTACTACACCGTTAGAAAACTCAATCGCCCAGGCAAATGGCATTGATTACATGACTTCTGCCAGTACACAAGGCACTAGTACGATTACTGTTAATTTATTGCTTAATTATGATCCGTTAAAAGCATTATCTGATATCACCACTAAGGTCAATGCAGTTCTTAACCAATTGCCTAAAAATTCACAACAACCAGTAATTACTGTTTCTGTTGGACAGACGATTGATTCAATGTATATCGGTTTTTATAGTGATGAATTGCCTATTAATAAAATTACTGACTATCTGATTCGTGTGGTACAGCCTAAATTACAGGCTGTGAACGGAGTGCAAAATGCCCAGATTCTAGGAAACCATACTTTTGCTCTTCGTGCTTGGTTAGATCCAGTGAAATTAGCTGGATACGGAATTACACCTGCTGAAATAGGAGTGGCACTTGCTAATAATGATTTTATTTCTGCAGTAGGTCGTACTGATGGTCAAATGTTCATTCAAAATTTTACTGCTAGTACTGATCTGAGGAGTGTAGATCAATTTAAGAATATGGTGCTTAAAGCACAAAATGGCGCCATTGTTCATTTAGGAGATGTTGCTAAGGTTGATTTAGGGGCGCAGAATTATAATTCCTCGGTAAGTTTTGATGGCAAAACAGCAGTTTACATTGGAATAATAGTTGCTCCATCAGCCAATCTATTAACTGTAATTAATGACATCAGAAAATTGTTTCCTAGCATTGAAGCAGAGTTACCACAGGGTTTGAATGGCAAAATAGTTTATGACGCTAGCCTGTTCGTCAATGCATCCATTCATGAAGTAATTAATTCATTAATGGAAGCTTTTTTAATTGTAACAGCGGTGATCTTTATTTTTTTAGGTTCTATTCGTTCAGTCATTATTCCACTTGTGGCTATTCCTTTATCTATTATTGGTACCTTCTGGGTGATGCTTATTTTAGGCTACTCCATTAACTTACTCACTTTATTAGCCTTAGTATTGGCTATTGGATTGGTGGTTGATGATGCAATTATTGTTGTTGAAAACGTGCAAAGGCATATTGAAGAAGGGCAAAAAAAACTCAAAGCAGCCTTAGATGGAGCCAAAGAATTATCGGGGCCTATTATTACAATTACCGTCGTGTTAATTGCAGTATATATTCCTATAGGTTTTATGGGAGGATTGACTGGGGCTTTATTTACCGAGTTTGCTTTTACTTTAGCTGGGGCAGTTACAGTGTCTGCGGTGATTGCATTAACTCTTTCTCCAATGATGTGCTCTAAGCTATTAAAAGATGGTGTAGAAAGTAAGAAAAGCAGTTTTATGCAATACATGGATGATAAATTCACAAAACTGGATGAGTTCTACAAAAATACGCTTACAAAAACGTTGAATCATTTACCTGTCGTTGCCGTATTTGCCGTAATTATTTTGCTTAGTAATTATTTTTTGTTTATTACTTCAGACTCAGAGCTTGCCCCTCAAGAAGATCAAGGAGTTGTTATTGCGCAAATAACGGCCCCAGCTAACTCTTCCTTAGAGCAAACCCAATTGTATTCTGATCAAGTTCGAAAAATTTTCAGTAAGTATCCAGAAACAGATCACATCTTCCAGGTAGATGGTAATCCGGGTCTTAATCAGTCTATTGTAGGTATGGTACTTAAACCATGGGAAGAGCGAAAAAGAGATGCTGATGAGTTACAAGAGCTAGCACAAAAAGAAGTCCATGGAATTGCTGGAGCAAAAATTGCAGCGTTCCAATTACCTTCGTTACCTGGAGGTGGAAGTGGTCTTCCCATCCAATTTGTTATTACTACAACTGAGAGTTTCGAGAAATTGAATTCGGTATTACAGACCTTTTTAACTAAAGCCAAACAGGCCGGGGTATTTGCTTACATTGATCCGGATTTGAAGGTAGATCAACTTCAAACAAAAGTGATGTTAGATAGGGATAAAATTTCTCAGTTTGGTTTAACCATGCAAGATGTTGGTAATACTTTAGGTGCGGCGTTAAGTGAAGAATACATTAATTATTTTAACTATGATGGACGTTCATACCAGGTGATTCCCCAAATGATGCGTGAGCAGCGACTCAATACGGATCAATTGTTAAATTATTACATTAAGAACACCTCAGGTAACATTTTTCCACTGTCTACAGTAGCTACGTTGCAAAGACAAGTTGTGCCTGAATCACTTAATCACTTCCAGCAGCTTAATTCGGTAACGGTTTCTGCTGTTGCTTTTCCGGGCGTTTCTACCGAGAAAGCATTGTCCACTTTTGCCAGCATTGCAAAAGAAGTATTACCACAAGGATATGATATTGATTATGCTTCTCAATCACGCCAGTTTATCCACGAAGGCTCCAGCCTGATCATTACGTTTTTCTTTGCATTAATCATCATCTTTTTGGCTTTAGCTGCTTTGTTTGAAAGCTTCCGCGATCCACTAATTGTGTTGATTAGTGTGCCTATGTCTATTTGCGGGGCCATGATCTTTGTGAGTCTTGGCATTGGGGATGCTACATTGAATATTTATAGTGAGGTGGGGTTAGTTACCTTAATTGGCTTGATTAGTAAACACGGTATTTTGATTGTACAGTTTGCTAATGAATTACAACTCAGTGGCAAACAGAAATTGGAGGCCATTAAAATGGCGGCAAGTATTAGATTTCGCCCCATTTTAATGACTACTTTTGCAATGGTTCTTGGAGTAGTGCCCTTAATTATTGCTACAGGAGCAGGGGCTAGAAGTCGATTTAACATAGGCCTTGTTATTGCTTCAGGGATCTCCATAGGTACCTTATTTACCTTATTTGTCGTGCCTGCAATCTATATGCTTCTTGCTGCAGAACATAAAGAAACATAATTGAGGTGGGGCCTGATTAGTCTTCTACCTTTTAAAGATACAAGCTCGGTTGCTT
>DAIAOV010000041.1 GCA_027437055.1 Legionella sp.
AATCCCCAATACTAAAAATACAAGAAATATGATAACCAGTAAGCACTGTGCGGCCTCTGCCATGGCTGATTCACAAGAGCAGATGAAGCGGCGTACTATTATAGCGGCCTTGAAACAAGGAATGACTCCCAAAACAAAGATCACCGCACTATGTGATGGTGCTGATAATTGTTGGAATGTTATTAATGCTCTTGAGCCACTGGCTGCATCTATTGATAGAATTTTAGATTGGTTTCATTTAGGTATGAAAATCCAAAATATCCCATTGCCTGAGGCTATAAAACCAAAATTAATCCGTATCAAATGGCATTTGTGGAGGGGTAATTCAGATAGAGCAATTCAGCGATTAACCTCTCTAATAACATCCTGTTCTGGCGTGGCATCTGAACGATTAATCAAATTAAAAACTTATATTGAAAACAATGCTTCTAAAATTATTAATTATCGAGAACGTCAAAAAAAAGGACTTCCATTTACCAGTAATCTTGCCGAGTCAACAGTAGAAAGTTTGATCAATCAGCGCTGCAAAGGCCAGCAACATATGCGTTGGTCAAGAGAGGGATTAGATCCAATTTTACAACTTCGAGCAGCTATTGCTAGTAATGATTGGGATCTAAATTGGAAAACTGTAGTTGCATCTATTTAGTTATTTGCAACCATAAAAATTACACTTCCGTAGTTATATAAACAAACGTCAAATATTTTTTGACAAAAAAATATATTATAACTAATACAATTAGTATTAACGCAAATAAATGTCAAAACATCATGAATCCTACAAGTTTCCTTGAACAACAACCTGTATTTACCCATGAAGAATACAAACAGTTTTTACAATCGCTGGAACCACTAATCCGAACACTCAAAGGGAATTATTGGCTTACCACTTGAAGAAACAGCATATTTTACGAATAAAGCGAGGACTATTTGCTAGTATACCCATGTCATTTCGTCACTCAGTAGATAATTTTCCAGTAGAGCCTTATTTGGTTGCCGGCCGCATCAGGAAAGATGCTGTGATTAGCTATCTATCTGCATTGGATTTTCATGGGGTTTCTTATTCATTACATCATCAATATTATTTTATGTCAGAAAGCGTAATTACCCCATTATTTAATAAATCACAATTTAAACTTAAGCTTTTCTAAGCCATCTTTTACGCGCCGTGTCGCTTCGTGGCCCTCCCGAATAGTTTCTTGCGCACGATCGAATTCCATAAGACCGATATGGCCAAGCTTCGGTGTGATGAGAATGTCAGGCGGATCCTCTGCCATGCGCGAGTTGGTGATGCGATCTTGCATAATGTTAATGGAGCCGGCGATCACGTCGAAGAGACCGGGCTCCGAGATTTTCTTCTTACGCAGAGAGGATATAAATGAATCTAGTCTAATATTGAAGTCAGCTTTCAGCTTGGACGTCCACTTAGCGATGTTTGGATCATTCTTTTCAGTATATTCGAATTTCTTCTTGTTTTCTTGATTGTCAGTTGCTACATCACGATGATATGGGGAGAAATGTCTGCCGACGACATCACTATTTAGGTTAACAGCGATGATGTAATCGGCACCCATTGCACGAGCTAGAGAAATAGGCACAGGATTGACTAGGCCGCCATCCACCATTATATCGTGTTTTAAAGCAATAGGTGCAAAAATTCCAGGGAGAGCAATGGAGGCTCGCACCGCATCGAGTAAGGAACCATCGCGCAACCAGTGCTCTTTAGCATTCAAGAGCGATGTTGCAACACATGCAAAGGGAACTTCAAGATCTTCGATATTAGGATTACCGATTCGATTTTTGATGGCAATCATCAGCGCTTTCCCTTGGATAAAACCGCCACCAGCCATGCGGATGTCTAATAATTTTAGAATGTCAACACGCTTAAGGGTGACAATCCATTCTTCGAATTCATTGAGGTGACCAGATGCATAAGCGCCCCCGACCACAGCACCTATGGAGGAGCCTGTAACTAGATCCGGTTTTATGCCTATGTTTGCTAATTCACGGGGGACTCCTATATGAGCCCAGCCACGTGCTGACCCGCTGCCAAATACTAATCCTATTTTGGGTCTTGCCATATTATCCTCCTATGAAAAAGATAACTACGAAGCTAATGGTAAAATTTTGATAGGATATCTATACCAGCAAGTAGGAAGGGGGAGCAACCAGATAATGAATCAATTTCAAAACCTGTTTGTTATGAGTCTGGCTTTTTTGCATTTAATTGTGGATTTATGATTCGACTAATCTATAGTTAAATAGTTAAATAAATTTATTAATTGGATAAGGGAAGAGCGGACATGGAAGATAAAAACGAACATTTCAAGCAAGATGAGCTGAGGGACAGCGATAGTGAATTACCCAGTTTAAGTGAAAAATATAAAGAATTACAGAGGCAAAGGGTGATGCCGCAATTAGATAGCTTTGACGAGTTTAAAAAGAGATACAAGCAAAATCTAAATCATCCCCTTGAGCCTAATGTTCCTAGTGTCGATAATAAACTGTATATTGCTATTGTTGATGACGATTCATTTCCGTTAATGACGGGAGAAAATTATGTGAGGCGGGCTCAAACTACGCTACCGGATTATGTGCTCGTCGCTCAGCCGTATCAGTTCCCTAATGACATAAAACGATTCACGACTGATTTGGAAAGAGGGTATATAAATGGTGTTTTAACGGATCATGACATGCCTAAAATGACAGGAAGTGCTCTGATTAAATATGTTAGAAATGTGAAAGATGATGAGATTTGCAAGATACCTATATTATTGAACAGTGCTGATACTAATCCAGATGGTACTATGTCCACAATGTTAAATGATAATGAAGTTCCTTTTGTGAAAAAGCCTTTAGCCTTTGAGTCTTTTAGGAAGCAACTTATCGATCGAGTCGTTAGTTATGATCAAAACCTTAAAGCCCAAAAAGAACAAAATTTTAAAGTTTAACTGGGGACTAATAAGTTCAGATTTCAACCCTTATCTTGATGCATTAAGGCGGCTAAATTCGCAAGCATAGCCGCCTTATTAGCAGGATTATCAATTTTTAAATGAGTGCTCCTATCTCTATTTTGCCAATAGGTACATTGGGGACACTGTCTTTGGTAGTCCCTCATCTCTAGCAATGATTTCAATTATAATAAAAGTAATCTAAGGGATAACTAGAGATAAATTCAATGAATAAGCTGAATGTGAATACATCAGTTTTTGCTGCAATGTGCGCAGCATTATTATTTGGGGTAAGTACTCCTTTTGCCAAACAATTAACGGGAACAGTTTCACCCATACTTTTAGCAGGCTTACTCTATCTTGGTAGTGGTCTTGGTTTAATTTTATTTCGGGTTATCAAAGACTTAAAATGGAACTCATCAGGCTTACTCTCTAATGAATGGATATGGCTAATGGGAGCAATTGGCTTTGGCGGTATTTTAGGCCCAATTTTACTGATGTTTGGATTATCTCAAACCAGCGCAGCACAGGCTTCATTACTACTGAATCTTGAGTCAGTATTTACAGCACTTTTAGCGTGGATAATTTTTAAAGAACATACCGAGCGCAGAATTGTCGTAGGTATGATAACGATTGTATTAGGCAGCATTCTTTTAGCATGGCCCAATGGAGCTGATCACACCACACAATGGGGATGCCAAAAAGTAAAAGAATAATCCTGGATTTTCGGTAAATCAGAATGGAAAAGCAGAATTGTTATTTCATGCTAAACTTAGTTAAAAGGACGATAGGATTTAATTTTTGTCTATTGAATTGACTAACAATATACATCAATTTTTTCCATTCACCAGGAAGGAGATGAGTAAATGAAAAAACTTCATGTTTCACTGATCAGCGCCATGATTTTCGGTTGGATGAACGTAAGCTATGCAGATGAACAATCTTGCAATAAAAGTTACGATTATTGTATGACCTCATGTGAAAATCAATATAACCATTGTACTTCGAATAATGATGAATCTTACTGTAAGGAGCAATACCAACCTTGCATTCAAGGCTGCAGCAATACTCGAGATAGTTGCTTACCTCGGTAACCTTAAAGAGATGTACAATGAAAATATTACAGTTAAGTGTTTTATTATTCCTTGTTATTGGGTTTAACATGTATGTTTATTCTTCTTCAGAAGAGAAAATAATATATAAACTCACGGCTAATTGTCCTCAGAATTGTACGTCCTGTTGGGAGCAATGCACTAAAGACGATGATTGTGGGGTTGGGCAAAGCTGTATAGCAACTGCTTGCGGAAATCGATGCGTTAACAAAACGGCAGATTAGCTAACTTGATTGGGAACGAGTAAACTTTGAATCTAAAAAAACAATGGCAGTTACTCATCACCTATTTAGCATTATTAGGGTTGGGACTATATATTATTTTACGAATTTTTAGTCCCACTTATGCCAATGTTCCTTTATTTTTGTTATTAATAATCGGTGGAATACCATTATTAGCACAAATTATCTTCAGATTATTTAAAGGCAACTTTGGTGCCGATTTATTAGCGGCATTAGCATTAATCAGTGGCGTCATTTTACAAGAATATCTCGCATCGGTAATTATTATTTTAATGCTTGCGAGTGGGCAATCATTAGAGCGCTATGCAATGAGAAAAGCATCTTCGGTATTATTAGCACTTGCCGAGCGCATGCCTTCCATTGCACACCGTAAAATGAATAACCACATCGAAGACATCGCTTTAGAGAATATCCTCCTCCATGATGAAATTGTGATTTATCCACACGAGACATGCCCTATAGACGGAATTGTTATTGAAGGACATGGCTCTATGGATGAGTCTTATCTTACAGGCGAACCTTATCAAATATCAAAAGCTCCAGGGGCTTTTGTTTTATCTGGGTCCATTAATGGGGAATCAGTATTAGTAGTAAAAACTACGCGTCTGGCCTCTGATTCTCGCTATACCTCAATCGTAAAAGTCTTAGGTGAGGCAGAGCAAAAACGACCCTCAATAAGACGATTAGGTGATCAGATAGGAATGCTATTTGGGCCAATTGCATTGATATTTTCAATCTTGGCCTGGTACTTTACTGGAGATGCAATGAGATTCTTGGCTGTTTTAGTCATAGCAACTCCATGCCCTCTGCTTATTGCAATTCCTATTACAATTATCAGTGCTATTTCAAAAGCAGCTAGACGATCTATTATTATCAAAGATCCAACCGTATTGGAGCAATTGCCTGTATGTAGAACTGCAATATTTGATAAAACAGGGACGTTAACTTATGGTAAACCAGTACTCACAGAGATAACTACCACCTCTAATTATACCGAAGAGCAAGTGCTTCAATATACTGCGAGTCTTGAGCGCTATTCAAAGCATCCCCTTTCTTCTGCTATTTTAAATGCTGCTGAACAAGAACATCTTGTGCTACTTGAGTCATCAAATATTTCAGAAATCCCGGGTGAGGGATTAGTCGGGGTGATTAATAATCATAGAATACATATAACCGGTCGGAAAAAGCTATTAAAAACACATCCTCACTTCTCATCTATATTATCTGATGAGAAATCAGGGCTTGAGTGTATTGTGCTCATTGATGATAATCTCGTGGCGATACTTCATCTTCATGATGAAGCTCGACCTGAAAGTAAGCCTTTTATAGGACATTTAAAACCGGCTCATCAATTTAACAAGGTTATGATCATTTCTGGGGACAGGGAATCAGAAGTTAATTATCTCGGACAACAACTACGTGTAACTGAGATTCATGCCTCACAAACTCCAGAACAAAAATTGGCTATTGTTCGAAAAGAGGTAGAAAAAGCACCAACTGTATTCATGGGCGACGGTATTAATGATGCACCAGCTTTGACTGCTGCAACGGTTGGAATTGCCTTTGGGGAATTTAGCAATGTCACTGCGGAAGCGGCAGGTGCAGTCGTTATGGAAAATACCTTTAACAAGGTTGATGAACTTATCCATCTTTGTTTGAATACAAGGAAAATTGTTTTACAAAGTGCTTTGGGCGGTATGTTCTTGAGTGTTATTGGGATGTTTTTTGCGGCGCTGGGCTATGTTCCACCCGTAACAGGCGCTATCATTCAGGAAGTTATTGATGTATTAGCGATAATGAATGCATTAAGATTAACGTGGGAAAAAGACATTAAAATTGATTTACCCCAATACATTACGTAAAATTTTTTTGAAAAAAAATGATATTGCTAAAACAGAGAAATGTTATGACCACTCTAGAATGGTTAACGAAACTCATTGCATTTGATACCACTTCTCGTAATTCAAATATGGCTCTAATTGAATATGTCGCCAATGCGTTTCGTGAGATGAAAATTGAACCGATTTTGATTCATGATGAGAAAGAGCCTAAAGCCAATTTATTGGCCACCTTGCCCGGAAAAAATGGTCGTTGTGAGGGAGGCATAGTCTTGTCTGGTCATACCGACGTTGTACCTGTTGATGGGCAAAACTGGTCTACAGATCCTTTTAAAGCAACCGTAATTGAAGACAAAGTGTATGGACGCGGCACTTGTGATATGAAAGGTTTTATTGCTGTAGTTATGGCACTTATTCCCGAACTGAAGGCCAGGGATTTTGCTTTTCCTATTCATTTTGCTTTTTCTTATGATGAAGAAATAGGCTGTCTGGGAGCGCCTCATTTAATTGATAAAATTGGAGTGCTTAATTATCAACCGGACGCCTGTATTGTCGGTGAACCTACTTTAATGTTACCTGTCATTGGTCATAAGGGAAAACGCTCTTATCGTTGCCAAGTCCATGGTGTTGCAGCACATTCATCGTTAACTAACCAAGGATGTAATGCTATTGAGCATGCGGCCAGTTTCATTAGCTATCTTCGTTCTATAGCTCAGCATTTTAAAACGCAAGGAGCCCGGGATAATGCCTACGATGTGCCTTATACCACGTTAACTACTAACCTGATTAAAGGAGGGAATGCTTATAATACGATTCCCAGTTTATGTGAGTTTATTTTTGAATTTAGAAACTTGGCACAAGATAATCCTGATTCATTATATCACACTATTTTGTCTTATGTTGCACATCAGTTAGAGCCGGCGATGCATGAAGAGCAATCAGAGGCCCAGGTCGTTCTTGATACTATTGCTAATGCGCCAGGTTTAGATACTCCTCCTACTGAGGCAATTGTTTGTGCTGCTCAAGCAGTGAGTAACAGTTCTGAATTATTAAAGGTTGCCTATGCCACTGAGGCAGGATTATTTCAACAGGCCCATATACCTACTATTATCTGTGGGCCAGGGAGTATCGAACAAGCCCATTGTGCGAACGAATTTGTTGCATTAGAACAATTACAGCGTTGTGAGCAGTTTATTCTAGATATTCTTCACTCACCTTTTTTAGCGAGTTCTGGGGGTAAATGTTAATCTTGCCATTTAGGTTGTAAAGAGTTTGTTGAAGAGCCATGTCAGTATAGAAAGCCTAAAATAAGATGGTCTCCTTGATAATGTAACCTTAGCGCCAAAAGGTGGGCCCGGCAGTTCGGGCACTACTTAAGTAATTCCGATGGATCTTACCCCTATGGTGGCCCTAAAAATGGTGCAATACATGACTATTCTATCAATGTAAGCGTTGCGATAGACCATCATATTAGTGCGCGTTTGATATACTTGTTGAACTAAAAACTTCTTCTTTACTTTGTTCAACAGTATTGGGAGAGCGAAAATCTTGCAGTTGTTCCTTCATTTTTGATTGTAAGTCTCTTCGCGTAGCTGCTTCTACTCCTGATTGAAAAGTAGCCAAACCTTCATCGAGCATCTCGCGGTTCTTAGCATTAGAGATTGCATACACTACCAAGCCTACCAATGATTTCATTAAGCCTGCAATAATGTTTAATGCTGGAGACTTGATTGCGAGCTGGTCAGATAGTTTTTCATATTGTTTGATGTTGTCTTCTGTAGGGTTTAAAGCAACAGTAGGCGTCCGTACAGCGGATTCTAATAATAAACGTTTTCCACTAACTCCTTTACCTATTTGATCATGAATCTTATCCAAGATCATTAAACCCCTATTAATAGAATCGAGTTTCTTACTATTTTTAGGCTCTTCTTTGGCATCTTCTAATTCTTGCTGCAATTGTGGAATACGATGTTTTAATACTTCTTGCGTGCGAGGTTTTGGACAGTTCATATCTCGCCATTCGATAAGCCATGATTTTTCAGAATCTTTTTTTAAAGCGTCATAATTGTTATTCACATATAAGTTAACAGTATTCCATAATATTTTTATGTGATCATTCATTCCTCTCCCTTTAACCATTGTTGGTGCAGCATGAAGGGCGCGTTCAAACTCTTCACGGCTCATAGGATAATTACTGTTAAATGAACTCATTAAGTTATAGTAAGCAGAAGATACGCCTCCACGATCTATGGCATCTTTGCAACTAAAGTTAATGCTAAGTTGCTCATTGGGGGCTTTAGATTTAAGAGTATCAATAATATGATTAGTTAATTCGCCCTTAATGAAATGAAACCATACGGCTTGTTTTTGGGCGGGAGATAGTTTTGCTCCTTTTTCTATACCTAATGCTTCAAAGCTCTTATCGATTAACTCACCAAGCTTCGTTTTTTCAGCATCTATGCTGTATTTTCCATTTTCATCTTTAAATAATGCCTTGCGAATTCGCTCACTTATAAAAAAATCTTTAATCGGCTGAATGCAGGTCGGATCTTGACTGGCAATTTTTAGAAACTCTTCTCGAACATCATTATATTGATGTGTTGGAATGGTATTTTTATAATCATGATGATCCATTAGCCCCTTGTCAGCAGGTAAAGTAATGACTGCTATGTTAGGATGAGAGTCTTCAAGTTGCTCTAATTTACCAGTTAAGGCACTTTCTTTTTTTCCTTCAAAATCTGTTCTATCTCTTCCCAAGTTATTGAAATAGATGTGAGTAATTTGTAGCTCATCGTGGTTCTTTTTATGTGCTTGGGCGCGTTTTTCTTGAACTCGTAAAAATTGCTCGAATAATGGACCTATCTGTTCTACTCCTTCATGCCTTTGTCCTTGTGTACCAAAACGATATTCTCTAACAGGATGATGCTCATTCCATTTATAATGCCTTTCAGTAGCCAAACTGGTAGTATGTTGTGGTTTATAATTATCTGAAAACACTGAATTAACGCGCGCAATAGTCGATTCAGATTGAGAGGGGGTTTGGGATTCTCGATTAATCAACTCACCTTTGTCTTTCGTACGCTTGGCAATTGATGATTTAATTTCCGATGAAATCGGCGTCTGTTTCAGAGTTATGTCTTTAATCGCATCATAAGTTTCTTCTAAAATTTTATTATCGTTAGCATATATAGAAATAAAGAAATCATCGAGCCGTTCTTCGAGTGTATCTCGTTCTTTTTTTAATTGTTTAATTTCAGCCGGCAAGATATTTTTCCGATATGAGTTCATAAAACCCTGGAGATTTTGGGGCACACTGTCTTTAATTTCTTCTTGTTGTTGTAGTTTTGCTTCAGCAAGTTTTAATTGAGATTCGATACTTTCTCTTTGTTCAACGAGTTTTTTACTATATAGATCATCGATAACTGTTTTATCATCCATATAATCAAAAAAGTGTTTATACACATCACCATAAGGGAACATTGGATTATAGTTTGCCCCATTTTTAATTTCAGCAAGTGGGACTAACTCCTGAGGAAGAGTTTTTAATACAAAATCAGGTATCTTAAGATTTCTTAAGTAGTTAAAGCAGTTTTTATTATGTAATTTATCACTGGTCACCAAATCGCTGATGTCTTTTTGGGGAATAGCCATAATACTCGTTATAGAGTGCCCATAAGTTTAAGTATAGTTGATTTTAGGTAGAACCTTGGGGAGAGGACATAACTTATACCGAATCGTGTAGTCGATAAATTTCATTTTTTAATAGGCCAACTACTTGTTCAACGGCTTTTTTTACAGGGAGAGAAAAAGTGGATTCGAATTCAGAAGTATGAATAGTAATCCCATATAATATAATGTTGTCTGGCAATGCCTTGAGCGCTTTACCTAACTCTAATGCTTGGGCAATACCGATATTATGAGTTGAGAGCTGGTTTTCTAAGGTTAGAATTTCATTATTGTGAAATCGATGAATTGTTCCAATCTTATCATTAGATTTTATTGCATCAATTAAAAAAACAGTTGTTGCTCCATTCATTAACTCTATTAATCTAATCCCTGGGCGATCATGAATCTCAATAGTTACTGGTAAATGAGAGCATTTTGTTATTAGTGATTGTGCTACACTCCACCCCACCTGATCTTCTCCAAACGGTGAGCCAATACCTAATACTTTAATTGAGTTCATTCTCGCTTCACCGTGATATTTAAAAAATGAGTTGAACAGGAAATACAGGGATCATAATTGCGTATTATCATTTCACTATATTGACGTAATTCGTCTTCCGCTTTATTCAAGCCAAATTGGCTTAAGGAACAATATAAATCTTCTTCAATGCGTGCTTGATTTTGGCTTGTAGGTGGTACTATTCGAGCTGATTTTACTTGACCTTTGTTATTAAATTGGAAATGGTGCCACAAAACTCCTCTAGGTGCTTCTGTACAGCCAAATCCAAATCCAGAGCGAGGTTTTGTCTCAGAGTAGGGGGCTTTAGGTAGTTCATAATTGCTTAAAATACGAATTGATTCTAAAACACAATAGTAAATTTCAACTGCACGAGCGATAATACTGTGATACATATTTTGTGAAGGAAATTTAATTTGCAAACGTTGTAACAGAAGTTGAATTGAAGTTGGCAGATGGCCAAAGCAGTGATTCACTCGCGCCAGTGGGCCGACTAAATAAGGCTTATCCTGTAACAAACAATGTAATGCATTGGAATAAGGCACTTGTTTTTCTTTAAAATAAACATCAAATTCATCAATACTAATATTAAGACCTTTGTTTGATACTAATCTGCCTTCATTGAACGGATATTCTGTCGGATGGTAAAGAGATACTGAAGTAAAATCATGTGAGTTATCTGGTAATGAAAGTGTCGCAAGCCAACAAATTAATGCCTCGCAATCCTCGATTCGTTCTTGTGCTTTCTCTAACAGAGCATTGATTGCAGTTAAGCTGGGAGCTTTATAAAAGCCACCAACACAAGCCCCCACTGGATGTACGGAGCGACCGCCAAGTAATTTGATAAGATCATTGCCCAATGCTTGCAAGCGCATTCCACGGCGCACTTCTTCCGGATATTTTTGCGCCATCAAGGGTGCTGATTTAAATCCCAAAAAATCGGGTAGTGCTAGAAAATGAATGTGCATGCTATGACTTTCCAGCCATTCGCCGCAGTAAAATAAGCGGCGCATTGTGCGAACCCAAGAGCTTGGTTGTAAGCCAAAACAATGTTCAATCGCTTGAACTGCACTCATTTGATAGGCAACAGGACAAATGCCGCAGATTCGCGCCACAAAATCGAGGATATCCGTATAATGACGACCTTCTAAAAACTTCTCAAATAATCTTGGTGGTTCATAGATTTTTAATTTTAAGGTTTTAATTTTATGCTGCTCAATTTGCAGTTCGAGCGCACCTTCGCCCTCTACACGTGCAAGAATAGGAACATTAATTGAAATACGTTTACTCATTGATGATTTTTATTCCCTTAAAATAGTTTCCCGCGTTACGAAATGCAGGTGCTTGATTATTAATATGTAAAAACTTTTGGGCAACCGCTTTTTTCGTCATGCCAAACAGTTCAAATTGCTTTCCCAACGAGCTGGTATTCGCATTGTCTTTAGGGCCATAACACGCATAACATCCTCGTCCTAACGTTGGGCACAGAGAACCACAACCGATTTGTGTTACTGGCCCCATGCAGGCTTGCTTTTGTGTGACGAGAACACAAACATTCCCTTTGCGTTTACACTCCATGCATTCAGCATCTCTTTTGCTATGTGGTGTTGCATTAGATAATAAAAAGCGTATGGCTTCTAATACCTGCTTCCCATTGACAGGGCATCCCCATAGTTCCCAATCGACTTTAACATGATTGGAAATCGCTGTAGAAGTGCGAAGACTCTCGATATATTGCGGTGAGGCATAAACATTGGCGATCCAATCCTTAGAATCAGCGATATTGCGTAGCGCCTGAATACCGCCCGCGGTCGCGCAAGAGCCAATAGTGATTAGATATTTGCTGTGCTCACGAATCTTTTGGATGCGTATTGCTTCCTCGGCAGTGGAAATACTGCCCTCAATGAAGGCTATATCGACACTAGTTTCAAGATCAACAACGCCTGCTTCCGCAAAATGGGTAATATCAACCAATTCAGATAAGGTAAGAAGTGCTTCGCCCGAATTTAAAAACGCCAGTTGGCATCCATCACAGGATGTAAATTTATGTACTGCTAAGCGCGGTTTCATGTAAGTTCCACGTTTTTAGGTACGCTTAAAGGTACTAATGCATTAGTTTTATCGAAATGAATTAGTGCATCAAATTGGTAAGGTAAATAAGTAAAGAAATAATGGCTGAAACGTTCCGTTTCTGGGCGATAGATAACACCTATGGCTCTTTGCAAACGGGGGATTTTAAAAAAATACTCTAATTCTGGATTATCAATTAAATTTAAGAAAAAATGCTTATAACGTACTTCATGAAATAGTTCTTCATAACTTCCAGGCATCCCCGGCTTTATTTTCATTTTTTGAGAGGGTTCATCCCAATTAGAGGCTGCAGTAACATACCCCTCATAGGTAGAAAAACCAATGGAGTAGGTATGGCCGTCATGTTGCTCACGAACTAATTGACCAAGATTCAACTCTCCTCTAGCACCCATCTCTGTTGCGCGCGCATCGCCTACGTGTGAATTATGCGCCCATACAATAATTTTTGCGGGTTTACCAAAACGATTCTCTAAGTGATCTGCCAAAACATTAAGAGTTTCTGCCATATGTTGATCACGAATATTCCATGAAGGAACATGTCCCTCAAACATTATTCGATAATAATGTTCTGCATTTTTTACTAAACGGGCATTTTGTGTCGCAAAAAAATACTCATCTTCCGCTTCTATTCCGTCATGATGTAAATAGTCAAATGCTTGATGTTGGAGTTCAATTAATTCTGCGATGGCCTCATTAAGACACGCTTTTTTTATCCCTGCATTAATTAAATAGCCATACATATGTGGATCAACCCCAATATGATCAAAACAGGCATAACGTTTCTTTGCACGTTCGCCGGCTTCAGGATTTACTTTCATTAGGAAATCAATAACCGCTTGCATTGACGAATTTAAACTGTATAAATCAAGGCCATAAAATCCAACTTTTTGTTCTGCGGGTAAATTATCATTATGTGCACGCAACCAAGAGAGAAATGGTGGCATAGTTGTATTACGCCACATCCAGTTAGGAAAACGCTTAAATTGATCTAATGCTCGTTCACTAGGCGTAGCATTCCCTTTGCCTTGCAAATATCGATGAACCTGGTAGGCATCAGGCCAATCCCCCTCTATAGCAACAGCCATAAATCCATGTTCTTTGATCAGTTGTTCGGTTATTTTGATACGTGCCTGATAAAACTCGTGGGTCCCATGAGACGCTTCGCCAATCAATACAAAACGAGCGTTGCCTATATTATTGATGAGCTCACTATAATGCTCATGTTGTTCTTTTAAAGGCTTAACAGCCTGATCAAGCGTACTAATTAACTTTTCATAGACATCCCTATTCATTTAATTAAACTCCTTTAATTAAATTTTTAGCAACCTATTGACCTTCTTGTCATTACATTCCAAGCAATTACATTATATAAATAATAGGTCATATTTCTTATAAATTAAAATCTTATACAAAGAGAGCTTTGAACAGGACAAAAATAAAAGAGCATTATTTCACCCGCCCTACGTCCTGCGGCTTTTCTGGACTCCGTGGGCAAGCCACGGGGGGCTGTGTAAAGTAAAGAGTGTTCCAATAGAGTCCTAATGGCAGGGTTTAAACGAGCTTTATGGTATTAGAATCCAGGTTCATGGAACAGTTCCTTGATTTCTGAATAGCGGAAAACAGGCCCATCTTTACAAATAAAAAAACCACCATACTGACAATGGCCACATTGTCCAATGCCACATTCCATATTCCTCTCCATACTCATGTAAATGTGATGGTCAGGAATATTTTTTTTATTGAACACATTGACCGCAGTATTCATCATCATTTCAGGTCCACACATCATCACTATTGTATTTTTTGGATCCAACTCGATTTTATTAATCATATCCGTAACATAGCCAATACTCCATGGCCATTTTGGTCCTGCCTGATCTGCTGCGATATGAATCTCTGTATGAGGCGCTTTCTGCCACAGCGCATACTGCTTTCTAAAAATAAAATCATCGCTGTGTTTTACACCTTGGAGAATGGTAAAGTGACCGTATTGTTCTCTTCTGGCTATAATGTAATTGATAATTGATACCGTGGGAGCGCAGCCTAGTCCCCCAGTGAGTACAATAATATCCTTGTTTTTGATTTGCTCTAGTGGCCAGCCTCTCCCATAAGGGCCACGCACACCAATTCTGTCTCCTGGTTTTAATTTTTCTAAGGCGCGAGTTACTCGTCCTATCGCACGAATAGTATGGGTTAAGATATCCTTATTTTGCGGATCGGACACAATTGAAATGGCTACTTCTCCGACCCCATAAAGATAGAGCATATTAAATTGACCAGGATGAAAGCAAAAGTGTTGATGGTGTTGTCGCTCAAGAAAACGCAAATGCAAGGTAAAAACAGTAGGCGTCTCCTGGTTTCGCTCTATAATCTCTGCTTCAAGAGGTAAATAAGGGTCAATCATTTTTTATTCTCATATTCGATTCACCAGAGATAGCCGCTAACTCCTCGGTTATATCAATTCCTACGGGGCACCAAGAGACGCACCGTCCGCAGCCTACACATCCACTCGTACCAAACTGATCAAACCAGCTTCCTACTTTATGTGTTAACCATTGTCTATATTGTTTGCGCGTATCTTCGCGGATACTTTTTCCATTTAAATAGCTGTGACCCTTTGTAAAACAAGAATCCCATTCACGCAGATGTTCGCTGCTGTTACCATCAAGGCTTGGTTTTTCTGCCTCACTATGGCAAAAGCAGGTTGGGCAAACTAAAGTGCAATTACCGCAAGATAAACAACGTTCAGCAACATCTTCCCAGCGCTTGTGATTTAAGTTGGAAAAGAGTAAATCACGTAGTTCTTGTTTATTCTCTAGCGGTATCCTTTTGTTTTGCATCGCTTCTGCTTGTTTTATGCTTTTTATTGCTTTATTACACTGCGTTGTTTCTGCTTGAGATAAATTTAACGGGGCTATAATGGCCTGACCGCGAGCACTCCCTGCTTTTGTCACAAAACCATCATCAATTTCGGTCATTAAAATATCAAAAGGGCTTCTAATTTCCGGTCCCGTACCTGCCGAAACACAGAAACAATTTTCAGAAGAATAAGAGCAATTTACAGCGACTATAAAGAGTTGTTCTCGACGTTTTTTATATCGAGGGTCTGGATGCTTGCCCTCAAGAAAAACTTTATCTTGAATATGCATTGCTACTAAATCACAGGAGCGCGCCCCAATAATTGCAACAGGCTCTTCTTCCGCTTGATGGGGTTGAAAGATTAGTTTTCCTTCGCTGTTGCGTATAACCTTCCATACTGTTTCTTGAGGTTTAAATAAAATAGGCTTAATTGCTTGAGGGCCATTGGCAAAAGCAAACGCTTTATGTTCAGCAATTTTTTCTAATTGATAACTACCAGGTGCTTGTTTGTCCCGGATACCCCATGGTAATTGGTCTTTATGTTGAAGCAAGTCATAAACAATAGCACCATCTCGCACCTGCGGGCCAATGCAAGAAAATCCTGCTTGTTGCAGTGCATCCAGAAGATTTTGCAATTGCGTATGGGGTAAAAAAAAATTGGTTTGAGTATCAGTCATAAAAGTCCTTTTAACAAATTCTGGGTAATTGTTCTCCTGCTAGCCAATCAACAATTCTCATTCCTCCTAGTTTTGTTTTTAATTGTACAAAATGGCGTGAATCTTCTATGACCTCGCCAATAACCTCTGCCTGTGCTCCTAGAGAATGTGCGCGCATAACCGCAAGTAATTGCTCTGTCTTTTGTGCAGGGCAAATAGCGATTAGCTTTCCTTCATTAGCAACATATAAAGCATCAAGTCCTAATAACTCACAAGCGCTAGCTACCTCCGTGCGAATGGGTATTTTACTTTCATCAATGATAAACCCAACTTTAGATTGTAGTGCCAATTCGTTTAATGTGGTTGCCAAGCCGCCACGGGTTGGATCACGTAAACAGTGAATGTCCGGTACTGCATTTACCATACACGCGACTAAATCATGTAACGCTGTAGTATCTGATTTAATATTGGTTTGAAATTGCAAATTATTACGATGAGCCATGATAGCAACACCGTGATCACCAATGCAGCCACTTAGAATCACTTGATCACCAGGCTTTGCCTGATGGCCCGAAATATGGACTTTTTCAGGTACTACGCCAATACCTGTGGTTGTGATAAATACACCATCGCCTTTTCCCCGTTCAACTACCTTTGTATCACCGGTCACAATAGCAACCTTAGCTTTTTGCGCAGCGTGGGCCATTGAGGTGACAATTTTTTGTAAATCCGCAAGTGGAAAACCTTCTTCTAAGATAAAACTGGCTGATAAATACAGGGGAGTAGCGCCTGACATTGCAATATCATTAATGGTTCCATGCACTGATAACGAGCCAATATCACCACCAGGAAAAAATAAAGGAGAAATCACATGGGCATCCGTGCTCATGACCATTCGTCCTGAAGAAGTGACAAAACAGGCGTGATCGTTTTTTTGTGCCAACCATTCATTGTTGAATGCTGTAACAAATAATTGATCGATTAATTGCGCCATATTTCGTCCGCCACTACCGTGCGTTAAGTTAATAACCCCTTCTTTAAAATCCAGTCTAGGCCCCATCGCTTTCTTCTTAATTCTTGCTTCATCATTGGTAATCATTTCAATCGCCCATAAGCATACACTGCGGCACATGCACCTTCCGATGAAACCATGCATGCTCCTAAAGGATTTTCTGGAACACAGACTTTGGCAAATAATTTACATTCCATTGGTTTTTTTATTCCACGTAATACATCACCGCAAAGACATTGTTTGTGTTCTTTGGTAGCAGAGTCCGGTAATTGAAAACGTTGCTCTGCATCAAATTCACCGTATTCAGTTTTTATTCTTAATGCACTGTGAGGAATACTTCCCAAACCACGCCATTCGAATTGTTCACGTAGTTCAAAGACCTCTCCCATAATTTGCTGGGAAAGTAAATTCCCTAAACGATTAACCGCCCGGGTATATTGAATTTCTACCTCACAGCGGTTGTCATTGATTTGTTGAATTAACATTAAAATAGAATGCAATAAATCTAAAGGTTCAAAACCTGAAATCACGATTGGTTTATGGTGTTTTTTACATACCGTCTCATAGGGTTTGCTCCCGATCACCACACTAACATGTGCTGGACCTACAAATCCGTCTAATGTAACTTCATTTGTTTGCAGTAAGCTGTTCATCGCAACAGGCGTTAAGACATGATTGCAAAAAACACTAAAGTTGCGAAGACCTAATTTTTGGGCGCTTTTTATTACTAATGCGGTGGGTGGGGTAGTTGTTTCAAAACCAATCGCAAAAAATACTACTTCCTTTTGTGGGTTTTGTAGTGCGATGTTTAACGCATCCTCTGCAGAATAAACCATGCGTACATCAGCTCCCATCGCTTTGATTTGTAGTAGACTTTTTTGCCCAGTACCGGGAATGCGGAGCATATCAGCATAGCTACATAGTATAACGTGGGGAAAAGAAGCCAGTGCAATGGCCTTATCTGTTCTTGCCGCAGGTAATACACACACGGGACAACCTGGACCATGAATCATTTCTACATTATCCGGAAGTAAATTGGGAATGCCGTAGCGATGGATGGAGTGAGTATGGCCACCGCAAAATTCCATGAACTGATAATGGCGATTTGGATCAATTTGAGCTGCTATTTTTTTCGCCAATGCTTTGGCATAGATGCTATTACGGAATTCTTCGATGTATTTCATTCACAAGACTCCTGCACCATTTGCGCAAATAAAGCTAATGTTTTTTGCGCTTCCTGTTCATCCAATCTTGTTAAAGCATAGCCTGCATGAAGAATTACATAATCACCTTCAGTGACTTTATCTAATAGTGCAATCGATATTTCTTTGCTAATCCCGCCTAAATTAATTAGCGCTCGTTCTGCATCGAGAATTTGGGTAATTTGTGCTGGTAAGGCGAGACACATAAAACTATCCTTGTAAGATTCCGGCAATCCAGGCTTGTCCCAGAGACAGGCCACCATCATTGGGTGGAAGATTTCTTGGTAAGAAGGCAGTGATACCGAATTCAGATAATGCGTTAGTTAATCCTTCTGATAATATTTGGTTCAAAAAACAACCACCACTTAATACTACCATATCTATTTTTCTTTCTCGACATGCTTGGTGAATCCATGTGCTAAGACCAGCAATCAGGGTGCCGTGAAAAAAATTGGCGCCAGTAATCCCGTCATTTAAATCGGCTAAAAACTCCAATGTGGGTGACATGTCAAACTGATTGTTTTTGATGTGCCACCCCATTGGTACGATTTGTAATTGAGTTACCAAACTTTCTAAACGCATAGCCGCCTGTCCTTCGTATTGAGAGATCAACTGAATTCCCAGTAGGGCACTTGCTGCATCAAATAAACGGCCGCAACTACTGGTTACAGGACAATTGACTTCCTTATCTAAGAGCTGCTCCATGGCTCGCGCTTGAGCACAAAATGAAAATCGTTTACTCATTTCTCTGCTTCTGCCTAAACGATGTAATACACTTGCTGCCATTCTCCATGGCTCGCGTGCAGCAATTTCTCCTCCTGGTTGCATTAAGGGATAAAATGTTCCAATGCGTTCAAAAAAGGCATTTTCTAATAATAAAAGTTCACCACCCCATGCTTCTCCATTTAAACCATATCCATAACCATCAAGAGCCAAGCCTATAACTGGATTTTGAAGTCTGTGTTCCGCTATAACGGAGGCTAAATGGGCATGGTGATGCTGAATAGCGAATAAGGGAAGTCCGTGAGATTGGGCAAATTGCGTGGTGTAAAAATCAGGATGTAAGTCATGAGCGATTCTCTCAGGCTGAACATTGAGAAACTTTAATAAATGAGCTAATGATTCATGAAAAAAATCAATCGTTGCTTTATTATTTAAACTGCCAATATGTTGTGAAACAAAGGCTTCATTGTCGCGAGTAACGCAAAAGGTATTTTTAAGATGCCCGCCTACGGCTAAAGTTGTAGGGATAGCATGAGGTAGTTGGATAGGAGAGGGAACAAATCCTCGCGAACGGCGAACAAATAGTGGTGCGCTATTGATAATCTTTACTACTGAATCATCGCTACGGGTAATAATACGCCGATTATAGGAAATAACTTTATCTGCAATATGTTGAAGCTTATGCTGTGCCTCATTGTCGTCAATAATAATGGGATCGCCGCCAACATTAGCGCTTGTCACTACTAATATTATAGAGTGCAGTTCATTAAAGAGTAAATAATGTAGTGGGGTATAGGGCAACATTAATCCGAGATGAGCTAAATCTGGAGCTATTTCATAAGGCAGAAGGTCATTCTTTTTTTTCAGTAACACTATAGGGCGTGCATTACTTTCTAATACACTTTGTTCTTGCTCATTGAGGACAACAATTTGTTTGGCAAGGTCACTATTAGCTACCATTAAGGCGAATGGCTTCGTAGGACGACTTTTTCTTTCTCGAAGTTTTATCAGGGTAGTTTTGTTTTGAGCATCGCAGATAAGTTGGTATCCACCTAAACCTTTTAAAGCAATAATTTCACCTCTCCCAATGCACTGTGCAATTTCTTCAACGGGTAATGACAGTTGAGGGCCGCATTGTGTGCAGGCAGTTGGTTGTGCATGGTAGCGACGATTTTCAGGATTGGTATAATCATTTTCGCATTCCCGGCAAAGAGGAAATGAGGCCATGGAGGTTTGTTTGCGATCATAAGGCAGCTCGCTGGTGATTGAGAATCTAGGCCCGCAATGAGTACAATTTAGAAAAGGATAATGAAAGTAGCGATTTTGTTCATCGAAAAGCTCCTTGAGACATTCAGAACAGGTATTAGTATCAGGGGCAATAATAGTATTTGTTTTGCCTTGTTGGCTTGCAATAATTGCAAAGAGGTGTTCCTGTGGTTTTAGCGGAATAGGCTTTAACGATATGCTGTTGACCTTAGCTAGGGGAGGGATATTCTCTCGCAATAGGTGTATAAATTCAGCTGTTTTTGCGCCTTGCACTTCAATAAAAACACCAGAAGCATTGTTTTGAACCCAGCCTGTTAATCCTAGTTGTTTGGCCATTCGGTAAACATAAGGTCTAAAGCCAACTCCTTGAACTTGTCCTTGAATGGTAATTTCTAAGCGCTTTGCTTGCATTTAATTTCGATGCCGCTTTAGCCAATCATACCAAAAACTTAATCCTTCATTATTCATCGTTGACAACGTTATAATTTCAACATCCGGTTTAATTTGGCGTGCATACTCGATACAGCGATTAAGGTCAAAATGGACGTAAGGCAATAAGTCTGTTTTGGTAATTAGAATCAAATCAGCGCAGTGAAACATATCAGGATATTTAAGCGGCTTATTCTCCCCTTCGGTGACAGAAAGAATGACTACTCTAAATCGCTCGCCTAACTCAAATAAGGCTGGACAAACAAGATTACCTACATTTTCAATAAACAGAATAGATTGTTCTTTTAGCGAGAGTTTTTCCAGGGCATGGCCAATAGCATGAGCATCTAAATGACAGCCTTTTCCCGTGTTGATTTGCATGGCATAACCCCCACTCGATTGAATGAGCTCCGCATCATGATGTGTTTGTTGATCGCCAACAATAACCGCTATTTCGAGCTCATTTTTTAAGTCAGCAATAGTTTTAGCCAATAGGGTCGTTTTGCCTGAACCCGGGCTTGACATAATATTAAGCGCCAAAATATTTTTACTCGCCAAATAATGTTGATTATGTAGCGCAAATTGTTGATTTTTATCTAAAATATTTTGCTCTACATGCAGAACATGTTCTGCATGTGCATGATGTTCGTGATCATGCTCTATCTCATGTATTGCATCAGAACAACCACATATTCCACACATTATTCGACCTCCATCGATTTAACTCGTAACTCCTCTCCTTGAGTGACTTTTAATAAACGACTGCCACATCGTTGGCATTCGTCATAGTAATGTCGCAAAGGAACTTTCTTCTGGCAAGACCCACATTGAGCTTCTCCTGGGACTTCAATAATCTGCAGTGTTGCATTCTCGGCTATCGTTCCTGTAGTAATTACGTTAAAACTAAAAATTAAAGAGTTTTTCTCAACGGCAATAAGTTCACCAATCTCCAAAACTACTTTTCTTACACGAGTACACTTTTTTGCACGTGCGTTTTGCTCGATGATTTCGAGGATGCTCCTACATAACCATAACTCATGCATCATGAAACATCTTATAACAATTGATAATACCAAGAATAAGGCTGAATGATGCGATCATTAAACCTGTTGAGCGTGCAAGTAAAGATGATTTTCCGTTTGTATAGCGCAGCCATGCGGACACCAATAAGCCATTTAATCCATCAGCCATCATCATTCCTAACATAAAAACCAAGCCTAATAGACCTGAAAATAAACAGCCAGCCAAAGCAGTAGCTGTAAGTGAAAAGAGTACTACTTGGCTTACCGTATCAAAAGAGAGCGCAAAAAGTATTCCAATAGAGAGGATAATAACTGGATTAAAATTCTTGCCAATTAATTTTTTAGCTAAATAATTTTTTACCGTTATTGGCGTGGTCTCTTTTGTCGGCGATTGGTAAACAGTCCATAAATTTAATAATCCAAGTGCCAATAGAAAAGTAATAGAGATACCGTTACCAAGACCATTCAACCATTGGGGAACAGCAGTTGGTTTAAAGCCACTACCAATGATTAAGCTAATTAAAATGACTACCAAACCATGGCCGAGTGAGAATAAAAAACCTGCAATCTTAGATAAGAAGCGATGGTGACTCACTGTTCTTGTGATTGAGTCGATAGTAGCCAGATGATCCAAATCAAATCCGTGACGAATCCCTAATAAAAAGGCTAGAGCAATCATCAATAATAATTGTGAATTTTCCATAATAATTCGTAACCTTCTAGCACACCAAGTTTTATTTAAAGTAGCTACCCTTCATGCTCAATATATGTTGCAATAAAGTGTTACTTATTTTAAGGTTATATTTTTTTTCTAAGTGCTTACGCGCCTCTGTTTCAGTAACATCTAGCATATTATCATTTTTGAGAAACGCCAAAATATCTTCTGTGACGGCCCATTGATAGATTAACCATTTCCATTTTTTTTGATGTTTCGCGATAAAATCTGCTTTAAATGTTGTTACTGCTTTTTCATGAAGTACTGCTATTTTTAATAAAGAGGGTTGTAAGGTTTGGATGTATTCATGAGCGGCCTTTAATGTGTATCCAGTATCATTGACATCATCAATAATTAATACCTTTTTGCTTTTGATTGGAATATTGAGAGGGGCTGTGATTTCAATTTTTTCTTTTTTATTAGCCCCACTGCCATAGTGGATGATTTGTATAGATCCTAAGTTTCTAATATTTAAAAAATCACAAACAAAACGTGCAGCAGGGAACCCTCCTCTTGCAATAGCAATGACCGCATCAAATTGATAGGATGATTGTGTAATCAACTGTGCTAGTTGATAGCTTGCTTCATATATTTCTCGCAACGTAATAATTTTTGCTGAAAACTCGTGTTTCATAAAAGTCATCCATGAGACTGTATTACTTGATTAGAGCAAAAAAGTGATGGATATTAAAGGGGGCTGCGCTATCTGTAGACTATTCCTAACAACTTTTTTACTCTACTGAGCATGATTACTCTTCAGAATATGCCTATTTATGTTGGGCCCAGGGCCCATAGCTGTCGTGCTAAGGATTTTTTTTATTTCATTGAATGCAATTGGCGTGGAGGTGTGTTATCCCCCTCGGCGCGAGAAAGATAATTACCAAAATTGGCTTAACTTGATGGCTATAGGCCACGCCCTCGACCCTACAATTGGGGGTGGGTGACTTAAGTTAACGCCATTGCGTTTATGGTCGTCTCTTGATGCAGCGAGCCAGACTTAGCCAGGTTGCTGCATATTGCTGTAGCTAGTCTAGTGATGTTGTATCGTTAAAATACAATCTTCATCACTAGTATCCTCTACCCGGGATAACTTTTTATGATAGATATTCAAATACGCTTTATTCGCCGTAGTAAAAATAGTATTATTTAAGTGCATAGCGCGCGTTTTATTATCATCAGTTTTGTTTGCTAGTTCCGTGCATAAATTCAATAATTGCTGTGAGTCACCTGAGGCTAAATTGTCATCTAATTGTAATTGCTGAAAATTAAAGGTGGTGCCGCATTGTTGCATAAACCCAACTATTCGATGAAAAACAATGGCACTTTCATTGTTTTGCGCTTGTATTGATTGCCCTTCTTTATAAAACGAGACAGCACTCACGTGGCGGCCAGGTGTTACATCAACCTCTAACTTACATGTTGTTGGTAGTGCCGGTAAAATCGGTGCGAAGCCCCAAATGTCGGGCAGAGGTTGATTAGTAAATAAAATGAGCATATTGTCAATGTTGTCGCATTCGGTTAGATCAGCCACCATTGCCGCTAAAGTGCTCTTCGTACCGAAAAATCGATCTCCATTAACACTTGTAATAAAATTAACTGGAACAGGTTCGAACGAAGCTACATTTATAGTTAAACGGTCTTTAGAACTATTTTTTAATTTTTGGCACAACAAAAATGCAGCGATGCCACCTCTACTAAAACCGTAAACATTTAAAACAATCTTATCGTCACTCTCAGCAATTATTTGTTCTATTTTTTTTATGATGTCCGCTACTTGTTTTTCTAAGTGAAAGCTAAATACTACACTAAAATCACGAATATCTCGGCTTTCCCCACAACCATTGACGCAAAATGAGTAATTATTGGAATCTGTTTTAGTGGTGTGAGCAAGCAAAGCCGCGAGGCTAATCTTGCCTTGTTCTGGCACAGTACTGGTGTCACATGTTCCATTAAAGTAAACACTCACAAATTTAGTCATTTTTTACCTCCATACTGCATTTTAAATAAGTTAAGTATATCTAAAAAACACTATGGCTCCGAGAGCCCTGTTAAAATGAGGGGATACCTCAGTTCTGAGGATAAATAAGTACATATTCATTAGCAATTAATAACAAAACTTGAGGAAAGCATGTCTTGCTAAAAAGTGGGTTTTGATTGTTTAAAAAGAGGCATGAACGATATTTTTACGAATCAAATCTTGTCTAAAAAGAAGTTCAGATTCTTTAGCTGTTAACGACAAGGACGAAGACCAAAATGAAAGTTGATTGGTCATTTGTTTCAATGAATTGAGAGAAATCGGTGATAGGTGGCATGTGATGTGATAGACTCAAAAATCGCTACTTTGTCTTGTGTTTTGCTTGTTTGTTAAGTGTTTGCTCTTGTTGTTTGTAAAAAATAACCACAGTGGTTTAGCATAATGAGCAAGGCCCTACCCACTATGTTAAACGTAGTCGTTTATGCAATAATGGTTTTCAATCAGATTTTGAATACTCGGGACTGCCCTGAGAGGCCAAGTACTTAGAAATAAATGGTTCAGTTATCAATGAAGAGATGGATTCTTCTATACCTATAATCAAAGAAATGGATATCGCCCATTATGACACACTCTCAAAAAATAAAAGATGACATTCTTATCGATATCGCGTTACAAGGAGGTGGGGCTCATGGAGCTTTTACATGGGGCGTATTGGATCGTCTATTAGAGGAAAAGAAGCTCCATATTGACGGTATTTCTGGTACATCTGCGGGAGCTATGAATGCTGTGGTCCTGGTGGATGGGTACATCAAAGACGGCCCTCAAGGCGCACGTAATTCGCTTGAATTGTTTTGGAAGAAGGTCTCTGATGCAGCACGTTTTAGTCTCTTACAGCGAAGTCCTTTAGATATTATTCTAGGGCAATGGTCGCTTGATCATTCTCCTTTTTTCATCACTATGGACGTCTTGTCTCGATTATTTTCTCCCTACGATCTTGACCCATTCGGGGTTAATCCACTCTACGACATCTTAGCGGAAACCATCGATTTTAAACGATTGTCACGAAGTTCAATCAAAGTATTCGTTACAGCGACCAACGTTAGTACTGGCAGAGGGAGAGTATTTCGCAATAATGAACTCACTCCTGACGTGCTTCTTGCATCGGCATGTCTGCCCACTATTTTCAAGGCCATCGAGATCGATGGAGAACACTACTGGGACGGCGGGTATTCAGGAAATCCCACAATTACACCTCTTGTACGAGAATGTAAATCGCAAGATACGATTTTAGTACAAATTAATCCCGTGACAAGACCAGGTTTTCCCAAGTCAGCAAGAGATATTCTCAACCGCCTGAATGAAGTTTCGTTCAACGCCGTGTTACTTAAGGAACTTCGTATGATTGCTTTATTACGGCAATTGGCACATCCGGGGGATTCCGAAGGGGCAAAATGGGCGAGCATGAGGATACACCGAGTGAGTAGCGACATGATGCTCGAGCTTGGTTACTCCTCCAAACTCAATGCGGAATGGGACTTTTTGCTCATGCTACGAGATGAAGGGCGTCAAGCTGCTGAAGTTTTTCTCACGGAGCACGCGCATGACCTCGGCCGATGTTCATCGCTTGATCTCGATGCATTACTTGAGGGGGTCTAACTCATGGACGTCATCCTGATCTTTCTGGGATCGATGTTGGGTTCCTTTTGATGTGCTGATAGATAGAGTTCACTGCCAATTCAGTCTCAAAGTTGAGCGAGGAAATAACAAGAACTGTTTCGATAGTTGTTTAAAATAAATGTCACGTGTAAGATGAAACCAATGCTAGGACTTGAAAGATCACTTCCAAGAAGAGAAGTAGATACAGTCGTTGGATAATATGAGCGTTCTTTATAAGCAACTAATACGGTCTTCAGTTTCAGGGACGCTGGTGATGCTGGCGCTCCTTTTTATTCCATCAGGTACCCTAAATTACTGGCAAGGCTGGGTCTATATGGCGGTGTTTATTATTTGCTCCGCCGCATATACAGTATACCTAGCAAAACATGATCCAGCTCTTCTTAAGCGTCGTACTGAAGCAGGCATATCGCATGAAAAGGAACCTGCTCAAAAAGTCATTATATTTTGTCTCTTTGTCACGTCTATCGTGCTTGTCATCCTGTCGCCGCTCGATGTACGCTTTCACTGGTCGTTAGTACCATGGTACGTATCGCTGATAGGTAATGTGCTCGTTGCTTTCTCATTCTACATTTTCTATCTCG
>DAIAOV010000042.1 GCA_027437055.1 Legionella sp.
GACTATCAACTTCACCTGACTCACTCTAGTACATGTTCATTTTATAACCGCTGTTGCACTTCGCGGTTGAAAGGGCGTTCTAATTTATGCTACTGGATAGGCGCATTCATTTATCGCAAAAAACTTGAGGAAAATTTAAACAACTTGTCACGTATGGATTTAGTGACTGGATTGTTAAATAACAGTGAGTTTCAAAAAATTGCGGAAAATAGGCTACGATTGCAGCCTAACTTATTAACACTCATCCTTTTTGATATCGATCAATTCGATGAAATCAAAAGCTCCTTTGGTGCTGAAATTAGCAATGATATTTTAAGACAAGTAGCAGCCAAACTTCATAGTCTTAAATTGCCAGGTATTGAAATAGCAAGATTAGGTAATGGCAGCTTTGCGCTAGCGATGATTACAAAAGATACTCTCTATATTATGAGTTATATTAAAAAAGTAACAGAATTATTTATATCTCCTTTTTTCGTAGACAATCAAGAAATCCACATAACGGTTAGTATTGGGGTAAGTTTATATCCTGACCACGGTGATACCTATCAAAAAGTATTTAAAAATGCTTATACTGCTGTCAATAATGCAAAAAACTTAGGGGGTAACAATTTTCAATTATATTCAACTGGTAGAGTGCAAGAGTTTCCCGAACATCTTACTTTGTATGCGGCACTTTATCATGCCTTTGAAGAAAAGCAATTTGTTTTGTATTTACAACCAAAAGTTGATGTAAAGACCAAAACTATTATTGGTGCTGAAGCGTTAATTCGTTGGAAGCATCCAGTAAAAGGCATCATTTCCCCCTCCCAATTTTTACCCTATGTCGAAAACTCTGGATTTATTTTGCGTCTGGATGAATGGGTGATGAACGAAGCTTGCAAGATTTTAAATGATTGGTCCTCGAAAAAAATTAACATCCCTCTTTCCATAAATATTTCACCCAAACAATTTAGCAATGAGCAATTTATAAATACATTAACAAAAGCTATAAAACGCTTTAAGAACATTAATGCCAATCGTCTAGAAATTGAAATTACAGAAGGAGCTTTATTGCAGGAAACTAATATAGTTACTGAATCAATATTGTCTCTCAACAAAATGGGTTTAAACATCCATATTGATGATTTTGGTACAGGTTTTTCTTCCCTGATGTACTTGATTCGTTTTCGTATTCAAGCCCTCAAGATCGATAAATATTTTATTGATGGTATCCCCTACAATACCACTAATGATGCAATCGTAAGTGGTGTTATCTCTTTGGCACATGAATTAGGAATAAAAATTATTGCTGAGGGTGTTGAAAATAAAAAACAATTTGACTACTTATTTGAAAAAAATTGTGATGAAGTACAGGGATATTATTTCTATCCTCCTTTACCTATAGAGGAATTTGAAGCTAAATTAGGATCCATTAAGGCATGAAAATTACTGAAGTTCATATTGCGCAATTAACCATTCCATTAATTCGTCCATTTATTACTGCTGTAAGACGTACTGAGTGCGTTGATGATGTGGTAATAATGATAAAAACAGATCGCGGTATGATGGGTTATGGTTCTGCAGCATCCACTCCAGCCATTACTGGGGACAATACGGAATCTATTATCAAAGCAATTAAAAACATTTTGGGGCCTCAGTTAATTGGGCGCAGTATTTCTGAATTGAATTTGTTGTTGCAGATGAACAACCAAAATATAGCAGGTAATACATCTGCAAAGGCCGCTATTGATATAGCATTGCATGATTTATTTGCTCAGTATTGTGGTTTACCTCTTTACAAGATGTTGGGAGGTAATACGAATAGCATTAACTCGTGTATTACTATAAGCGTTAAAGCGAGTAGCGAGATGGTGGATGACGCCATTGATTTAGTCAATCAAGGGCATAGAACCATAAAAATAAAATTAGGTTTAAATCCAATTGAAGACATTGAGCGTGTTCGTGCCATTCGTCAAGCCATAGGCGATGACATCACTTTACTTGTAGATGCTAATCAAGGATGGTCTTGTGAAGATGCATTAAAGGTTATTGCTGTTTTTAAGCAACAACAATTGAATATTCCTATGGTAGAGCAACCTATTAGTGCTCACGATTTACCACACTTAAAGACGATAAGTAATCAAGTTGATTGCTCTATTATTGCTGATGAAGCTTGTTTTTCACCTAAAGATGCACTGAATATTGCAACAATGAATGCCTGTGATGGCGTCAATATTAAATTGATGAAATCAGGGGGTATAGAAAATGCTCAAGCTATTTATAACATCGCTAAAACTGCAGGGATGGCTATAATGGTCGGATGTATGCTGGAATCACCTATTGGAGTAGCTGCTATAGCCAGTTTTGCTGTAAGCAAACCCGATATTTTCTATGCTGATCTCGATCCCATTTTTCTGATTCGCGAAAATTACGTTCTTGGCGGAGCACAACGGTCAGGCAATAAAATTGTTTTGTCAGACAAACCTGGTTTGGGAATTGAAGGAATTAGTCAAGGCTTGAACTGGATTGGAGAGGTCCACTAATGTCCTTTTATATTCAGTTAGCCAGTTTATCTATTATTATTCTTTATGCCGTGATGCTATTTCGCAATGTTGATCCACTCATAGCGACCGCTCTCTGTGTTGGGCTAGGTTTTTTATGGAATCAAAGCAGCCCAATTGCCATAGGGAATTCTATGGCTGATGCTCTAGGCTCCTTCATGGCTTTAGTTGGTTTTATCATCATGCTAGGTCGTGGGTTAGGTGAGATTATGACACACACTCAGGTCAGCCATACTCTAGTACATCAAATCGTTTATGGGATTGGGGTTAATACGCAACGACGTGCTAAAATTGGTATTGTACTCTCATCTTTTATTATAGTGGGCTTGCTTGGAACACTAGCTGGAGGATTAGCCATCTTGGCTCCGAGTTTACGCCCAGTTGCTGGTTCAGTAAAGTTATCACGACCTAGTTTGGCTGTATTAATGCAGGCGTCTGCCGAAGAGGCGTTAATTATTGGCCCCTTTGCACCTCCCGTAGTGACCTTACTAGGTATTACAGGAATAAGTTATGGGACTATGCTTCTTTATGCTTCTATCCCAGTGGCTTTAGTGACTCTAATTACTACATGGTATATGGCTTCACGACTACAACGACAGTATGGGGATGAGCTTTGTGAAGATGAAAACAGCTCTGAACCATTTATTCCCAATAGACAACAAAAACGTAGTACTCTGTTCTTTTTGGTCGCCTTTTTAGCCTGTGTAGTTTATGGTTTATCCACACAAGCGCAAACCTCCTATGTTATTTTTGTCATGTTATTTTTAGCCTTTGTTGTCGGATTAGCGAGTAAATTAAGTTTGAAAAAAATCTTTACTCTATTACTCGAAGGGATGCAAAAAAATTTGCACCTTTTCTTTTTATTTATCTTATTCGATCCCTTTATGGCCCTGATTCATGAAGCAGGAGGATTCACTGCCTTAACAAGCCTATTAACACCATTAATTACTCTAGGCGGCAAGCCAGTATTATCAATGTTAATAGGCTTGACTGGGGCTTTTGGTATGCCTGGAGCAGCCGAAGCAACCATAAAAATGCTGCATCAACTTTTTAATCCAGCGGTTATTCAGATGCAGCTTCCTATTGTTACGTTCTCTTTATGCATGATCTTTGCCACCCGTGTTACTAATTATGCATATCCTGGCGCCAATATGTTTGCCGCAATGGGTTTTGCAGGCAGTGACAATGTTAAAGCCATGATACAAAATGGACTTATCGTGACTGCAGTACAAGTTTTATTTCTAATCACTTATAGTTTATTAATTTAATTTTCTTTTTTGTAATCAAATTCTATTTGAGCTCATAGTAGTATCGTGTCAGGAATTAATCCTGTGTCATCTAATAGTAGGGTGTGGCTCAATGCATAATCCCGGTTGCAAGCAACCAAGCTACTCAGACTTAAGTTGACACCATTACCTGAACGGTTACGATGTAGGAGTAAACGTCTTAGATTGGCGGTGATTTACATAATCCAAAAGTGCATAAACAGCGCCAGCAGCCAGTAAATGCTTCAGAGTATGTCCACTTACTGCCTTACATGTTAAGTAATAAATCATTCTATCAAAGGCTTCAGTGAGTTTGGCTAAACCAAATAAAATGAAACAGATTGTAAGGGAGTAATTGCGCTTATAGGGTGAGGGAAAAAATAATAAAATGAATATGCTCATGATTAAAGGATAACCCTGCGACCAAATATATAGACGCATATCGCCTTGTCCCCATCGTTCACTTAGCTCCCACTGCAGGGTACAGAGGCTTGCTATCACAATAAGAGGTAATAATAAATAAAAACCAATCGAGCGATGAACTTGTTCTATAAAAATTGCGACAAAAAATGACATTAAAAGAATTCCTATAGGAACTCGATCCCAAAACAATGTAACGTTATCTGGATGTAAATGGTAATAAGCCGAACCTAAGCCTGTTAAGATGGTGCCGATAAACCCAAATAGATAGGCCCATTTTGCTTCTGGAGTGAGTTCCCATTGAGTATTGGAGCGATAAATGGTTTTGACGCCTAAGTAGCCCACAATAATAAAGGCTATATTAGACATCACATCAGAAAAATTACTAATGAAAAATAGAATGCGTTTATCAGCAAAATCATGATAGCTCAAAGGCTGCGCAAATGGAGGAATTATACTTAAGGCAAGGGTCGAAACTATTGTAAAACAAAGAAGAAAGGCAATAATTTTATCTTGAAAACTATTCTTACTCACCATTTCTTAACCTAGAATTTTAAAATGAACCCAATCAATTTAACCCATCTACTACTTGTTATCAATGATATTTGGGAATCCATAATCGGCGCCAGAACTTAACTTATTCTAGGAGCCTGCTTTAATACCTGCCATGTAATAAATAGCCTCTGCTATAGCTTTAACAGAACAATTTTTACGAGGCACATTCGCTTCATGACATAAGCCGCCATGAGGCATTAATCCCTTACCAATACTGGCCTTATATAATAAAAAGTCCATCGCTGTTTTAAATTCTGCCGGATTTTTTTTTGCTTCAATCTCTGCGTTCTTAAATCGTATAGCCCATACTTGTTTATTAAATGCAACAGGGGCATGCATCCCCTCAGCAAACTGGGGAGAATGGCAAGTTTGGCAAGTTATTTCATATGTTTCTTTACCCAAATTACTGGCTATAAGTGAGCTATTAAGTGTAATAAACAAAACAAATACTATAAGTCTCATGGTGAACTCCTGTAGAACTAATAATGACACACGAAAAAATCTTATTTCTCAATTTTAACGACTAACTATCGAAAAATCTTATTAGATTTCTGTATAATCAAATTAAATATCACTAATTATTAACCAGGTCTATGTTTTGAAAATAAAAATACTTTTATTTAGGTATAAAATATTATGAATATATCTCTTTTTTAATACCTAAAATAGAGGCGACCTATCTTTCGAGAAAATAATACAGTATGCCTAATAATATTGACTATTTAATTAATGAAGCTACATTATATCTTAATGAGACAGAATCTATATTAAGCAAGCTACTGCATGCTACAACTGATGAAGAAGGCTCTTCTGATGAAGAGAAAATCTTCAAAATTCAACTGATATTACAATATCGTTTAAGCGGTGAAGATGCTTTGAGCTTTTTGTTAAAGCTGGATCATAATTTGCTTTACTTTCTCGGAATTCAACCTCAACAGTCAGCTAAAATCAATATGGATCGATTAGCCTATGCTGTAGGAAATGAAGATTTAAAACAAATCTTAAATATTTTAGCCATATTAACAGGATCCCTCTCTAAAATTGTTGCTCGTTATAAAAGTAGTCATACCGCTTTTACATTGAAGGACAAAAGAGCTCAAAAACATCACATCATAACAAAAGAATGGTCCATGCTACTTGTCAAACAAAATCAGTTTTTAGAAACATTAAACAAGCTGGATGCTGAAATTGAACAGCTTCTAAAGCTACAAGCTGGAGAGCCTATTTTTGATTACATTGCTGCACTAAGAGGGCCAATTTCTCATTTTCACCAAGCCATCATTCATTGTCTTGGGCAGGCCGAAGAGCTCTATCACCAAGTAAATAAAACACCTGTAGTAGACTATCAACTCCATACCTTGCTAAAAGAAACGGAACAAGTACTTCATTTAATGCCAAGTACCTATAACCCTCATCCCAATTATCCCATGAAACAGTTTGATCACCCAACGACTTCTGAACAATTAGAACAACGCGCTGCTGCAAAACGATTACGACCCTTTTTGGGATAAATCTGTCTATGCCTGTTACTTACTTTAATTTAAAATAATAGGTTCAATATGAAGATGCAAATCATAATGATCTTTAACTTGAGACTGAATCCACGCAGCAAATCTCAATAACTCTGTCTGGCAAGCCCCCCCATAGTTAACCAGTACCAGTGCTTGTTTTTGATAAACTCCCACGTTGCCATGCCGCAATCCTTTTAGCTCTAAATTATCAATAAGCCAACCCGCAGAAATTTTAATGCACTCAGGGTTAGCTGTGGTAAACAAAGGAAGATTAGGGTATTGAATAAGCAGTTTCTGTACATTTTTTTGTGGCAAAATAGGATTATGAAAAAAACTTCCTACATTACCGAGCTCTTGTGGATCTGGCAACTTACTTTTACGAATATCAATAATTATATTGCGTAGGTCATACGGCAAGGGAGTAGTAATAGAAGCAATCCTTTGTGCAACATCGCCATAGCTCAAATTAAGATCCGGTTGCTCAGACAATTTAAAACTTACACTAATGACTATGTAACGTGAATTATTTTTTAATAAGCTGTTTCGATAACTAAAGTTACATTCATTATTGCTTAGCGTGACTAACTGCGCAGTGTGTAGATCATAAACTAAAACTTCTTCAATAAAATCTTTTACCTCGACCCCATACGCACCAATATTTTGAATAGGCGATGCGCCCACAGTACCAGGGATCAAACTTAAATTCTCGAGCCCAAAAGCATCATTGGTAGTGCAATAAGCCACAAACTCATCCCAACTCTCCCCTGCCATTGCTCTAACAAGTCGTTCTTTCCCGTTTTTAGCAATGTTGATACCACGTAATCGATTATGAATGACTAAACCTTGATATATTGGAGGAACTATTAAATTACTGCCACCTCCTAAGACAAAGAACTGTGGAAATTTAGAGATAATCAAACGAATGTCATCTAATTGTTCAATACGATCTAACACTACATAATGGGATGCGGTCGATTTTAGATGTAACGTATTTAAAGGGGTTAAATCAACATTCTCTTGAAGATTCAGCATTTGGCGTTAATCAATAGTTTAGCGGTCAATCATTATAACTCATTTTATTTTTATAGGCATGCTACCCATGATGAAAGAATCCAAAAATTCATTACGACGCCAAAGTTATATCGTTGAAGACAAATGGATGCATTTAAAGCGAAACAGGATGGATTTACTTATACAGATTTTCTATGTTTTTTTCTTAAGGTGATTTTTTTTGCGTCGCTCATGAAACACATAATACAAACCAGGCAACACCAACAGTGTTAAAAACGTAGAAGAAATAATTCCCCCAATCACCACCGTTGCCAACGGTCGTTGCACTTCAGAACCCCTCCCTGTTGCCAGTGCCATAGGCACAAACCCTAAAGAGGCAACTAATGCCGTCATAAGTACTGGTCTTAGCCGTGCCAACGCTCCTTGTAATACAGCATCCTTTAAATAAAATTTTTTTTGTTCACGTAATTTATTCATGAAAGTAATCATGACTAGACCATTGAGTACGGCTACACCAGATAATGCGATAAATCCAACGCCTGCTGAAATCGACAGAGGAATACCTCGAATCCATAAAGCAAACACTCCGCCAGTTAACGCCAAAGGAATTCCAGTGAATACGAGCAACGCATTTTTTACATTACCAAAACTCATAAAGAGTAATAAGAAAATACCAAGTAATGTAACGGGAACAACTATTTGTAAGCGTCGTGAAGCAGACTGCAATTGCTCAAACTGTCCCCCCCAGTCAATCCAATAACCACTGGGTATTGTAACATTGCTATCAATCCGTGCTTTTGCCTCATTCACAAAGGTACTTAAATCACTGTTTCGAACATTGGCCGTGACGACCACACGACGCTTACCCATTTCACGGCTGATTTGATTAGGCCCTTCACTTCGCTCCATTTTCGCTATTTCACTTAAAGGAATAAAATGCTGCTCACCGTCTTTAGATAAAGGAAGCGGTACAAAGACTTGACGCAATACCTCGGGATCAGTACGTAAAGATTCAGGTAATCGTACCACGATATCAAAACGCTTATCTCCTTCAAAAAGTTCGCCTCCTTTTTTCCCACCAATAGCAATCACAATCGCATCTTGAACAGAGCCAATTTGCAAACCATAACGCGCTAAGGCATCACGATTAATTTTCACAGTTAAAAGGGGTAACCCACTGACTTGCTCGATTTTGACATCAGCAGCCCCAGTGACTTTTTTAATTTGTGCACTGATATTTTCAGCTATTTCCAATAAAGTATTCATATCGTCACCAAATACTTTAACTGCCACATCACTACGAACCCCTGAAATCAGTTCATTAAAACGCATTTGAATGGGTTGAGTAAACTCATAATTATTTCCTGGAATTTGCTTCATTGCATTTTCAATTTCCTGCACCAGCTCTTGTTTTGTTTTCTTGGGATTAGGCCAATCTTTGCGGCTTTTTAGAATAATAAAAGTATCTGCCACATTAGGTGGCATAGGGTCGGTGGCCACTTCTGCAGTCCCCAGTTTGGCAAAGACCCGTTTGACTTCCGGAAATTGACTCACCCCTTCTTCCACTAAATGCTGCATGGTAATAGCTTGAGTCAAACTAGTTCCTGGAATACGCATGGCATGCATGGCAATATCCCCTTCATCAAGGCTTGGAATGAATTCCCCCCCCATACGCGATGCCAGGAAAAAGCTCAACATAACCAATATGACCGAAGCCCCTATAACCCATCGCCGCCCATGAAAACAACGTCGCAAAATACGTGCATAACCCTTTTTAAGGTAATGCACCAGCCAATTTTCTTTTTCCTGTACATGTCCTCGTAAAAAAATAGCAATCGCTGCCGGTACAAAAGTGAGTGCAAATAGCATAGAGGACATCAAGGCAATAATCACTGTTTCCGCCATAGGCAAAAACATTTTACCCTCCACGCCCGTTAGCGTAAGCATGGGAAGATACACTACGGTAATAATAAAAACCCCAAAAATACTGGGTTGAATCACTTCGGTGGTCGCATAAGAAATTACTTTTAAACGCTCTTCAAGCGTTAAAAGTCGTTGCGCTTCATGTTGCTTTTCCCCTAAATGCTTGATGCAGTTTTCCACGATAATGACCGCACCATCCACAATCAAACCAAAATCCAGCGCACCTAAACTCATGAGATTCGCACTGATTTTATTAGTAACCATGCCGGTAATAGTCAGTAACATGGATAAAGGAATGACCATAGCGGTAATCAATGCTGCACGGATATTTCCTAAAAATAAAAAGAGAATGAGGCAGACGAGCATTGCACCCTCAAGTAAATTGTTTTTAACTGTATTGATCGTCGCATTAACAAGCAATGTACGATTATAAACAGTTTTGGCCTCGACTCCTTCAGGAAGTGACTTGTTGATTTCTTTCATCTTCTCAGCAACACGGTCAGAAACTGTCCTACTATTTTCCCCCATCAACATAAACACCGTGCCCAAAACAACTTCTTGACCGTTTTCTGTGGCAGCTCCTGTGCGAAGCTCTTTGCCTAGTTGCACCTCAGCCACATCTTGAATGTGCACTGGGGTTCCTTCAAAGCTGGCAATCACAATATTTTCAATATCCGTAATATTTTTCACCTGCCCAGGAATACGAATCAGATTTTGCTCACCATTTTGCTCAATATAGCCCGAACCGACATTTGCATTGTTTCGTTCCAACGCCACCACTATATCATTTAAGCTCAAATTATAACGAACCAGTTTGGTTGGTTCAGGAGTAATATGAAATTGCTTTTCATATCCCCCAATAGTATTCACTTCTGCAACACCTTCCACATTACGCAATTGTGGCTTAATAATCCAATCCTGAATGGTACGAAGCTCCATAGGGTTGTAGCATTGACTTTTAGGCACATTTGGCTTATTTGTCACCGTGTACATAAAAATTTCGCCAAGACCTGTAGAAATAGGTCCTAATGTGGTTTCAGCCTCTGGCGGCAATCTGTCTTTGACCTCTTGTAAGCGCTCATTAATCAGCTGTCTTGCAAAATAAATATTAGTTCCGTCTTTAAAAACCACTGTTACTTGGGATAACCCATAACGAGAAAGTGAACGCGTATAATCAAGATTAGGTAAGCCGCTAAGTGCCAACTCAATAGGAAAAGTGATTCGTTGCTCTATCTCATAAGGCGAATAGCCAGAAGCTTGTGTGTTAATTTGTATTTGAACATTGGTAATGTCAGGAACCGCGTCAATTGGCAAGCGCTGAAAATTATATCCTCCCCAAATAGCAAGCATTAGCGTAAACAACAGGATAAACCAACGATGTTTTAAAGAAATCCGTATAATTTTTTCCAGCATCTCTAATCCTTAATGCTCATGACCTGCGCCCTCCTTACCTACATCCGCTTTAAGATAAAAGCTGTTTTTAGTAACATAACGCTGTCCTGCATCAAGTCCTGACACAACCTCAACCCATTGTTTGTCTCGTTGCCCAAGTTCTACAGGAGTGGCCTCAAAATAATCGCCTTGCTGGACAAATACCACATCTTGTTCGCCAATACGTTGCACGGCAGAAAGCAATACGGCAACAGGGACTGTTTTTTCTTTGATGATAATCGCCCCATTGACATACATACCCGGCAACCAAATGCGTGGTTCATTGGATAAAACGGCTCGTGCCAAAATCGTTTGACTGTCCTCAATACCTAAAGGTGCAATGTAAGAAATCGTGCTGATAACTTTGGGCGTTCCTTCATCGCCTGTCACAATAACACTCATTCCTTGTTTCACTAACGGCGCTTCCTTACGATATAAAGTAAAATCGGCCCACACCGTATTTAAATTGGCTACATCATAAATAGGCTTAGTATTTTGAGCCAACTCCCCATAGGTTGCATATTTCTGTACTATTGTTCCTGTAATGGGCGCTGTGATGTTGTAATTTTGTAAACTTTCATTACTTTCAATCATCGCCAATAAATCTCCCTTCGTCACTTCATCGCCCAAGTTTTTATTCATCACTTTAATAATGCCCGAATAGCGCGCATAGATTGGCGCCATGGTGTCACGATTAGGAAGAATTTTTCCCACTACTTTCAATTGAGTTTTTATGGTTTGGCTTTTTGCTTTATCAGTTTGAATATTCGCTGCTTGAAGCATAGCAGGGATCAGTTTGACTCTTCCCTCATAAGACTCATAGTGCCAATGATAAGATGTTCCAGATAAAATTAATTGAATCGATACATCAAATGAATGAGGCTCTTTAATCGCCTGATTGCTCTGTAAAAAATTTCCCATAGGGATAAAGGTAATAAGGTCCTTCTTCTGGTTGAATCGGGCTAATTGTACTGTCAGTCGCGCTTTTTCCGGCGAAATAACTGTTCCATCTTGATAGAGATAGGCACGAAAATGAGGAGGCATCGCTCGTTCAAAAATGAATAGTTCCAGCGCTAAATTCCCCTTTTTAAAAAGACGCCCCCCTTGAGGACCTTTTTCGATTTCATGCTGACTCACACCTTCCTTTGTTGCCTGATGATCTCCAGCAGCCCAAAACGTAAATGAACTTATTCCAAATAAAAAAAGAAACAGAAATAAAAAAGAAATAAATGGCTTTATCAATTTCATTGACGCTCCTTGCCAGAATGCAACCCCAAAAGACCGGTGAGCTGAATCAGGGCTTTATGATATCCCACATGAGCCTGCTGGTAATGACGTTCTTCTTCATATAAATTGGTTAATGCAATAGATAATTCAATGTAAGTATATCGCCCCATTTGATACCCATCTTGAGCCAATTTAATTGACTTGCGCGCTAATGGCAGCAAAGACTTCATCACTAATTGCGTTTCATACTGATTTTGCTGCGCCTGTAAAAAAGCTTTATATGCGTTTTGACGTACTTCTAGACGCGTCCCTTGAAACTCATGCGCGATTTGGGTGTATTGCGCTTCTGCAGTCAAAATCTTTCCTTGATTACGGTTATATATGGGAACCTCTGCAAAGGCTGACATTACCGCGGCGTTACTACCGTCATCTGAAAAATGCCGACCACCCAATTGAATGTTTAAATCAGGCCATACTGATTTTTTAACTGCAGTAATGGTGGCGCGCTTGGCTTGCAATTGCAGCTGCATTTGCAGCATTTGTGGGCTTTGCGGTACTTTCTTTAATAAATCAGACCAATTTAAAATAACACGAGGCAAGCCTTTATCAACCAAAGCCCTATCCACTCTTAACCCATCACCAAGCAAACGTGCTAATTTTGCACGCAAGAAGAGTGCGTCACGTCCTGCCTTTTGTTCTTGAATACGTGCTTCGCCTAATCGAATTTGCGCCAAACGCAAGTCAAGTTGCGCTCCGGCTCCTGCGGTCACTCGACGCTCGATAGCAGAGACAATGTCTTGATTTAAACGAATGAGTTTTTTGGTCACCTGATGCCATTGAACCGCGTAAAATACATCGACATAAGCGCTACCTACCTCCATATATAGAGCTGCTTTCTGAACATTGATTTGTGCTAAAGAGGCTAAATAATCCGCATAAGTTGCCTTTTTTAAGTAGCTCAGACGACCGGCTAAAGGAATCGGTTGCGTTAAAGAAGCAGTCGTTTCTGCTGATTCATAACCAGAATAACTTCCAGACCCTCCAAAGTTTTCCGCAGTTAAGGTCAGTTGAGGATTTGGGTATAGACCACTTTGAATAAAGTATCCGCGCATGGCTTGTGCTTTATCCATTTCTGCTTGTAACTCAGGGTTATTGCGACAAGCGATATCTAAAGCTTCACGGAAAGTCAAGGATCCTCCCTGAGCGAATGCCTCATGGAGCAAGAAACTTAGCAAAAATGTAACCCATACATTGATGAAAAAACGCATTCCCTATCTTCAGTCATTCCTGTTTAATAATTAATTTGACACTGTACACCGCTACTTTATTCATAATAAATGATATTGTATTTGAAAAGTAGTCAGAAACTGGTTTATTCAAAAGAATTGTCTATGCTACTTGTCAAACAAAATCAATTTTTGGAAATACGACACAAGCTGGATCTGGAAATTGAACAACCTTTAAAATGGCAAGCTGAAGTGGTGAAGTTAGAAAAACATTATCATATATTAAAAGAACAAAGCCGCCATTTCGTGGACACTTACGAAAATACCTGTTCCACTGTCAGTACCATTGATGAAGCATAAAAAATAATAACCTATTGATAATAATAAAAAATCAAATGAATACAACCATTCTTTCAATGCTCGCAACTTGACCAATTAGTCTTATTTCTATTACAATAGCAATTAAATATTTTTTTGAACAATCTGTATTTACAGGGAGTTTTGTGGTTAATAATAATCTATTTAGCTGTTATATTGTGGGTGATAACCCCTTAACGTTGCAATGCGCCGAAATTATATTGGCTGAGCAGCATCAGTTACTTGGATTAATCTCTTCTTCACCATTAATCAAATCATGGTGTGCTACTCATTCTATCCCCTATATAAGCAATATTAAGGAGTTTGAAGAGCAATGTAATGTTCAATCTTTTGACATTTTATTTAGCATAGTCAATGGGGCGATTTTGTCTGCGAAGAGTTTAAAGCTCCCACGCTACTATGCCATCAATTACCATAATTCCCCTTTACCCAAATACGCAGGACTCTATGCCACATCATGGGCCATTCTGCATGGAGAAAACCATCATGCTGTGAGTTGGCATGTGATGGAAGAAGCTATTGATACAGGCCCTATTGTACAGCAAGCATCATTTCTAATTGAAGAAGATGAAACTGCATTGAGTTTAAACATCAAGTGTTATGAACATGCGGTAATTTCCTTTCGCAAACTTGTGAGTGAAATTGCCTTAAATAATTTAACCTTTACACCTCAAAATGCATCTATTCGCTCCTATTATGGTCTAAAAGATAAACCCAAACATTTAGGATTTATCTCCTGGAAACAACCAGCAGAAACAATTGATAGACTATGTAACGCATTAACATTGGGTAATTACACCAATCAATTAGCTACTCCAAAAATACTGATCAATGACACCATTTTTGTCATTAAGGCTCATAAAAAATTAAAATCTTCTTCAGGATTAAACCCAGGACACATTGTTCATGCCTCCGATGGATTCTTACAAATAGCAACCATGACGGAAGATATTGCTGTATTGGAAATAACGACATTAAACGGGACACCTTGCCCCATAGAAACTTTAGTGCAACGCTATGGCCTGACAGTCGCCGCTACACTCGATGACATAAACCCAGACATGTTAGAGCATATTAAACTTAGTCTTGCGCAAAATCCTAAAATAGAAGAATTTTGGGTGAATGAATGGTTACACAGTGCCCCTAAAACAGAGTTTTTATCACCAGTACATCAGAACGGTTACAATCCTCATCATATAACTCTTATTCCAGAGTCATTACAAACTCAACTAAACCAATGGGGTAGTGATTCTAAAACACGCCAAAACGTATTGTTAGCAGTTGCTTTAATCTATTTGTATCGATTAAATCAATATAAAAATCTTACTGTTGGATTCAATAACGAGGAGCTAAATGACTTAAGCTCACAAGCTAATAGCTTTTTATCGGATGAGGTACCTTTAACGACTCATTTTGCCAGCCACCTCACCTTCCATGAGGCATTTGAGAGGCTTTGCTCCCACTTAGAAATATTAGAGCAAAAGAATACTTTTGCCGCTGATATCTTTGTTCGCTACCCCGAGTTGAACCAATTGATGAATTGTATTGAAGTGAGTATCCACCGTATCGCGCCCCACAAAACAATACCCTCCAGCAATAAACCACTAAATATCTATTTTTTTGAGGACTGTTCAGGATTTTATGCGTCCTCTCATGTCACTGACTCATCACATGATTTTCTAAAACAAATACCTCACCATCTGTTAACTATATTGGATGATGTGCTAAATAATCCCAATAAGCAGCTTTTCGAACTGTCTTTTCTAAGTAGCGAAGAACGCCATCAGCTATTGATAGAGAGGAATAATACCCACGTCTCTTACGATAAGAGCAAACTACTGCATCACTATATTGAAGAACAAGCACGCAAAACCCCGCATAACATCGCAGTACGTTTTTCAAAACAATCATTGACTTACAGTGAGTTGAATCAAAAAGCAAACCAACTCGCCTATTATTTAAGAAGCCAAGGTATAGGCACCAATCAGGTAGTAGGAGTTTGTGTCAGTCGCAGTCTCGATATGATCATTGGGCTATTGGGTATTCTAAAATCAGGCGCAGCCTATCTTCCATTAGACCCCAGTTATCCCCAAGAGCGTATTGCTTACATGCTCAAAAACAGTGAGACAGTGATGTTGCTCATGGACCAAGAGTCGATGAACAACAAACCTCTAGGATATAACAACGCTATTGTTGCACTCCATTCTATCGCAGAGCGAAATACCCTGCCACAAGATAATCTGTCCTCGTGTAATAGTTCCTCTGATCTTGCTTATGTTATTTATACTTCAGGCTCAACAGGAAAACCCAAAGGGGTTGCCATCCCCCATCAAGCTATTTGCAATCACATGCTTTGGATGCAAAGCCATTATGCATTTCGTGAATCAGATACAGTGTTACAAAAAACTCCTTTTTCATTTGATGCCTCAGTTTGGGAATTTTTCATGCCGCTGATGGTGGGTGGTACCCTGGTTATTGCTCCGAATAATGCTCATGCCAGTGCAAAGCAAATGATTGATTTAGTACAACAACATCAAGTGAGCGTATTGCAACTCGTACCGTCCATGTTAAAAGAATTAGTTACTACGGATGGTTTTGAATTATGTGCTTCTTTAAAACACGTATTTTGTGGTGGAGAAGCTCTCACCCATGAAACTATGGCTACTTTTTTTAAACATAATAAATCCGGAGCACAATTACATAATCTCTATGGCCCAACAGAGGCCACCATTGACGCAATAGCTCATACTTACACCACCCCTACAGAGGCGAGTATCATTGGTCAACCTATCAACAATACAAAGGCCTATGTGTTAGATAAACATCAACAACTTGTACCTCCTGGTATCACCGGAGAGCTTTATATTGCAGGAGAGGGGCTAGCATGTGGTTATTTAAATAATCCAAAAGCCACAGAAAAACAATTCATAAAAAACCCATTTGCTACAACAAACGATCAGAGACTATACAAAACAGGTGATTTAGTAAAATGGAATGCAGATGGTTTATTAGAGTACCATGGCCGCTGTGATAACCAAGTTAAAGTTCGAGGATATCGAATTGAATTAAATGAAGTAGAATCGGCTATAGAAAAAATTCCAACAGTTCATCAGTGTATCGTAAAACTCGATACCAGCCATGATAGATCTTTATCCCTATCAGCCTATCTTGTTCTAGAAGAAGATAACTCTCTTAATGTATCGGACTTACGCATTCAATTAAATCAAATACTTCCCGAATATATGATTCCAAGCCGCTTTTTTGTGGTCGAACGCTTTACCACTACTCCCGGAGGAAAGTTAGATAGAACCAATATCCCAACGCCAACCCAAAAACTGGGTTTAGCACTTCATGATGAAGCCCCGAGTAACGCAATTGAACAGGAACTTAAAACGTTTTGGTGTGCTGCCTTAAAAATAGAGACTGTTGGAATTCATGATGATTTCTTTGCTTTAGGCGGTAATTCATTATCGGCAATGAAAATAATAGCGATTATCCGGGAACAACTTGCTATCCACTTAACTATTAGAGCTCTTTTCGATTACCCAACTATTCATTCTTTAGCAAAAGCCATAGAGCAGAAACAAAGAGAGAAAACCATTGAAGAACACGAAGTAAATAATACACACCACCATTTAGTTCCCATTAAACCACATGGTAGTAAAACCCCTCTTTTTTTAGTACATCCAGTTGGAGGAAGTGTCTTTTGGTACAAACAATTGGAACGTTATCTAGATAATGAACGTCCTCTATATGCCTTACAAGATCCAGGGCTAGATAAACACGATGTGCTCTTTAATAACTTGGAAGAGATGGCTGGTTACTATATTGACGCAATAAAAACAATTCAGCCCACTGGTCCCTATTTACTTGGCGGCGCCTCATTTGGTAGTACCGTTGCTATTGAAATGGCCAAACAATTACAGGAAAGAGGAGAGCTCATCAAGGCCCTTGTATCGCTCGATGGCTGGGCTTACTATCCCTCGTTACAAGAGGATGAAGCCTGCTTTCAGCGCATCATGAAAGAGCAAAATGCCCAAATATTAAAAAATTACATCGACCATCATTTGGATAATGCATCGTTTCTACTGAAACTTCAGTGGCATCGAGAGCAAATGCTCACACAATACAAGTTGCCTAAAATCCAAGCCCAATTTATTTTATTTAAAGCGCAGGAACTAACTGAGCTCTTTCCCTATATGGCAGATTTGAATTGGTGGGATAATTATGTAACAAGGCCAATTGAACTTCATGTAGTTCCAGGTGATCATGAAAGTATGTTTTCAGAACCTCATATTCAAGTTTTGGGCACTAAAATAAGTAACGCGCTCAATAAAATATCTATGGCTTGGCATATAACGGACCATGATATGGGTGACACGCTCATAGAACCTATGTAATGGCAGTGCATAGATGGACAGCATCTTCATGACACAAGTTAGAAGGATGACTGAATAATACTCAGCTTTTTTCTGATACACATAGTACGGTAGACTGATTTTCTGCCAAACTATAAGGTAATAGATCTCAAAAACTATGATGGACATTATTTATTTTGAGTTTGAAACTCTAAAAAAGGTGTTCCATAGACATTGAGGAATTTTTTAGAGTTCTTGCTTGGGCCATGATCTCTATTGTTAAAGGAACTCTTATGACTAAAGAACGTGCACCACAAGATACAGATAACGCTCAGGAAAAACCTAAGCAGCATACTTATCATAGCGTAGCGCATCAGTTGGTGCCAACTCAACTGATTGATAAAACCAATGCATCATCGAATGACCTTAACACTATTTATCGCTCAATTGAGCATATTCTGGCACAAATCCCAGTGAGTGTGTATTGGATGAGCAAAGAGTTTGTGTATCTTGGGTGCAGCAACAGCATGGCTAAGTTGTTACATCTACAATCACGTCAGGATATTGTAGGTAAAACCTATAGTGATCTTTATGATCTACAATCTGCATCCTATTATAAAAAAGCTGATGAAGCGGTAATGGAAAAAGGAATCCCGCTAAGCTTAGAAGAACCGCTATACCACCCAGATGGAAGAAAAGAAATCTATTTATCTAAGAAAGTTCCTCTTCGCGATTTTCAAGGAGAAATCATAGGGATGCTTGGCGTCTCAGTCGATATTACCGATAGAAAAAGAATGGAAGAGGAATTACAAAGTGCCAAAGACGCTGCAGAAGCAGCAAATTGCGCAAAAACCGAATTCCTTACTAATATGCGTCATGATATTCGCACCCCGCTCTCAGGAATCGTTGGCTTTTCTGAATTACTGTGTAATGAATCCACAGAGCCCCGTATTAAGGAATATGCTGAAAATTTAGTAGCGTCCAGTCACGCCTTACTTGATTTGATGGACGATGTATTAGAGGCAGTTCGTGTAAGCTCTGGTGAAATACCTTTGCTTAAGAGAAAATTCGATCTACATCACACTTTGGAGCAGGTGATTGCTCTTTATAGAGCCCGTGCTTTGGAAAAAAATTTAAAATTATCCCTAAATCTTTCCTCAAACCTACCTCAATATGTTATAGGAGATAAAATTAGACTGCACCGTATTGCTTTAGAATTAATTGGTAATGCGCTGAACTTCACTGACAGAGGCCATGTAACCATAGAAGCAACACTAGCCAAAAAAGCTGAGCGTCTTTTAGTGATTCAATTCACGGTCAGTGATTCGGGAATGGGAATTCCTAAAGACAAACAACAGGAAATTTACCTTCAATTTAAACGATTAACCCCCTCCTACCAAGGGATTTACAAAGGGGTAGGCTTAGGACTTTATGTGGTGAAGCAATTTATCGATGAATTAGAGGGTGAAATTTATGTCACCAGTGAATTACATCAAGGAACAACGTTTACCTGCCTCATTCCATTACAGGAGCCGTTGCTTCATAATGACTCTGGTATTGCAGAAGAAGAAGTAACAACTCTGCGTTCCTATATGCCCCTAATATCCAATCAAGCGGATCTCAAAAAACAATTACCTGAAATTCAAGAAAAGAAGGTTACTGCTCATGTTTTAGTGGTTGAAGACAATCTAATCGCACAAACTGTAGCTACAGCCCTGCTATCACGATTATCCTGTTTAGTCGATGTTGCACCGAATGGAGAAGAAGCCATTTCTTTATGCAAGCAGCATCACTACGATCTTATTTTCATGGATATTGGTCTTGGAGAAGGGATGGATGGTTATGAAGTCACACATCATATTCGAAATCTGCTAACACCGCAAAAAGATACTCCCATTATTGCCCTGACGGCTCATGCAGGAGAAGAAAATAAACAACGGTGTATTGAAGCGGGAATGGATGCAGTGCTCACCAAGCCTCTCACTCAAGTCCATGCCAGTGATATTTTGAAAACCTTTATACCTTCTGAAAAAGCAATGGTGTCAAAAGAGCACACTTTTCTCAAACGTGACCTACCCGATAACGATTTTGAATTATTCCAATTAGAACAATTTGCCCTGTTTGACGAAGCACAGGCCCTTAAAAATTGTGATAATAAAAGCGACATGTTAAAAGAATTGCTCGTTTTATTAATTCAAAAAGAATTACCAGAAGATTTAAACAACATGAAGAAAGCGTTTGAGTGCCAAGACTACACTCGAGTTGAAAAAATAGCTCACAAAATCAAAGGTAGTGCGGTATATGTCTGTACTACACGGATGAAGTATGCATGCCAATATCTTGAGCGTTATTGGAAAACAGGCCAAAGAGAATTGTTTCCCAAATTGTACGAACAAGCCATTCACACTATTGAAGACACCAGCACCCATTTAAACGACTGGTTTAAGACGGCATAAAATGGGATAGGTGCTCAACTAATAGCTGCGCTCTCTATCTCTATTTATTTTAATGTTCAAAAATAAATCAAAGCAACCAATACTTGCCAATTGGCCAAAAATAACGCATAATTCGCGTCGCGACTATATTTACATAGAGTGAGGAAAATTCATGCTAGACAACGTTTCTATAGGATACTTAACAGGTGGGCATAAAGTGATTGAGAACCATCTGAATTCAGATAGCTTAATCCCTAGACGTCCTTTTACTTGGGGGCAGATGTTTTTTAAACCTTACGAATCAACTAAAGAATATGTGTATTGTGCTCGTCACACCTTAATACCCGCAGCAACTGTCGGATTACTCATACTATGTCCCATAGTAATCTTCGGTTTACCATTCGTAGTAGCAGGAGCCGCTTCAACCTTATTGGCATTAATGGGGATTAGCCAAGCAATTGGTTCTGATAGTTTATTTTCATTTACTTTTGAAGCAGGAGCCTATTTGATCCAAGATTTTTGTCAATCATTGATAGACTTAGCACTTCTACCAGTCTCTGCTTTAACCATGGCAACAAGAGGAATCTCTACTGGATTAAAAGCAACCGGTATTTATGACTATGATGCAGGTACTGAGAACAATGACGAACAACTCTCTGAGCCGGCCTTAAACAACACAATATAGATTGGACCATAAACCCTGCGGTCGATGCTGCAGGGTTTCAGAAACAAGACTTGTTCACAAATCGAGATTGAATCACGCAACAAAATGACTGTAAAATAAATTTATTAAACCAGTCTCTCTATTGTCTATGCCGAGTTATTTTTTTCACACCCTTATAGAGGATGAGTGCCAGCGAGCTAGGGAAGTTGTCATCTTATTTAGACATTTTTTTCCGAGGAATCATCACGAATGGCAAAATATTCGCTTTGGCAACGTGTCCCTGATGTATGTAGGATACCCCTCTCGCCCCAAATATCACCTCCGTTTGTCGGTGATACAACAAATTAATGCGAATCGCGCATGTTGGAATTACCTAAAATATCGACGTTTATTAAATATTGATAATGTCATTGATATAAAAAAGTATGTGATTGATTAAAATAGAACAAAATTATGTTTGATGATATTACTATAGGGTATTTGACGTCATTGACCGTTCAGGGTGTGATCTTGAATCTTGGAGGAGTGCCAGGTTTGAGTCCCGAGGAGCCAAAGATGGCGCTGCCCGCATTCAGCGTGAACAGTTATCAAATTTCATAACCAGAATAGACGTACCCAAATGTACAGCAAAGACATGCCAATTATTGGAATAACGAGAAAACCGAGAAATACATAGATCTGAACCCTATTTTCCGCAGAGGCTCGATAAAACTCTTTAAATCGCTTAAAAATGGACATTGGATAATCCTCATAGATATATAAAAATTATAACACAAAAACATATATCCCTGTTTTTAATGTTCATTTATCTTGTTTATTATGAGCTATCTCACTACTGCCATTAACTTAAGCCGTTTTCTGTCACCCCGAAGAGCTTGCGTTGGATAAAATATCCTCTTTTACCCACCTCAATATCCCAAGAAAGTCATTTTGAGCTAACATTAAGATTTTTGAGAAGATTGTTGTTTCGTTACGAAAGCTCAACATCGTATTAAGCTGGGCTAATAAGGTACTTGGGCTACACAGGTTAATGTATATGATTAATAAAGAGAAATGGGATAAATTAACTGCTTTAATGGCTAAGCTTCATATTAATGAAGCCGATCTTATTGAAAAGTTTATCCTGGGCAGTGGCAAAGGTGGCCAGAAATTGCAAAAAACAGCATCAACTGTTTATTTGAAACACACATCTACTGGCTTGGAAATAAAATGCCAAGAATCTAGAAGTCGTGAAGATAATCGATATTTCGCAAGAGTACGGCTTTGTGAAAAAATACATTCTCTAGTGAGTGATGAAAAAACAAAAGAACAGCAAAGAATCGAAAAAATAAAACGCCAAAAGAAAAGACGATCAAGACGAACTAAGCAAAAAATTTTAGATCAAAAATCCAGGCAAAGCGAACTCAAGGCGTTGAGAAAAAAGCCTGGGCATGATCTCTAAATACCATAACTCGGATGTAGGTTGGGCAATATATTGCCCAACAAAACTATTTGAAAGCGCTGTTGGAGCAAAATGCCCCATAAGAAAAGAACATTGGATACAGTGTGTTAAATTTTAATGCGAATGTCTTTTGTTTTCATATATTTTTTCGTATGTTTCCTCAATAAGAGTATGAATTGAATGATGCCTCCAACGTTTATACTCAACAGTGCCAGCAGTAAATTCAATAGGAAAACGAGTTTGAGTTAATGCTAATCTGTTTTGGAATCTTTTTATTACATCAGGAAAATTTTTTTCATGCATTCCTGAGCACAAAACGCAAAACTTATCTCCACCTAAACGCGCTACCGCATCAGTATGGCGAAAATTTCCTAGTAATTGTTGAGAGAATATTTTTAAAATGTTATTTCCCTCATTATATCCATAATGCTCATTGATAAACTTCAATTGACGTAAATCAAAATAAAGTAATAACACGTTTTTATCAAATTCATTACAACGTTTAATGATTTGCTTTCCAACTAAAATAAAGCCTTCTCGATTCGATATTTGTGTCAAATCATCGACTGTAGAACGATGTTGTTCCTCAAACTCCGTTTCAATAGTTTCGGCCAATTCTTTAATAATATCCAAATCGACATTACTAAATCGCTGCGACTTGTGATCCATTAAACACAAAGTTCCAACATTAAATTGTTCTTTAATTTTTAAGGGACAACCTAAATAATATCGAATATCAGGCTCACCAAGGACTAACGGATTATCATTAAACCTAGCATCTTTTAAGGCATCCTTAACGATCATAATATCTTCTTGCAGGATAACATGAGCACCAAAAGAGATTTCTCTTGGTGTTTCAGTTAACTCTAGGCCGTACCTGGATTTGTACCATTCTCGTTCCTGATCGATAAAAGACACTGAAGCAATGGGAACATTAAATAAATTCTGAACAACACGCGTTATGCGATCGAAGCGCTCTTCAGACTGGGTATCCATAATATGCAAACTGCGTAGAACCCGTAGTCTTTGGGTCTCATTTTTTGGTATTTTGGGTTTAATCATCATAACTCCATTTATTAACGATTAATTAATAACTCTTGAAGTTACTGATAAAATTATAGCACAGGATAAGGCATCCAGTATGATGAAACTGAGAGAACATAGTTCAACAGTGAAGTTTATTAGTTACTTAATTGGATGAATACGAAAAATAGTTTCCAATTTATATATAACAAACAATATGCTCAAATATTTTAATTTTTTTTCTTTTAATGTACAATATAGTCACAATGTTCTTATAACAAAGCTTTGTAATTATTGTTATTCTCTATCAGTGAGACCAAAATGACGCACCACAACAAACTATCCTCCATTATTCTTCTTTCGGCATCAGATGAAGGCAAAATTTTAAGCAAAAATATTAGTGGAGAAACAGTACCTTTATTAGATCATGATAAAGAGCTCGCCGTCATCTTTATTCCTATGCTACTAGTAGAGCTTCCTTTAGTTTACAACGACTATGCGCTTTATCTTTTTCACAATAAAGAACACTTGGAACTCAAAATAAATAACGTACAGCAAGAAGAACAACATGCGATCATACTCATAGGTGATAGCGATATAAGAGAAGCTTATTTTATTGAAAATAAAACTCTTCGCTCTTCTACCCCTCTGGAAATAGGCTGCGAATATCATGAATACCTTCTGAATAGATGTAAACCAAATAATAACGGTAAAGTGATTTGTGATAAAAACAACCTAGCCAATATAAAACAATTTATTAGTTATATTAGAGACTGCGCTAAACTTGGCAACGAGGCAGGAATTACAAAAAGCAGAACTGGCAACACGGTGTTTTCTAGGAATTTTGGGCCATGTAATCCAATTATCGCTAAACGCAAGACAGACAATCAATTTGTTATTTACCATTCAGATTGCATCACTATGGTCAGAGGCCAAGGAGGGGCTGGTGACTTTCTGGAAAGCATAGACAATGGAGATGGCCCTCTTTTTACTTTAGTGCTGCAAAATCCTAATTCCTATAAAAGTCGTTTAAAAGCGCCCATAATTGCAGGGAAATTGACCGTACTCTTCAATGATGAAAATGTATGCCGCATCAGTTTCACCGAAGGATATAGTGCCATTGCATGCATCAACAATACAATTATTGTCACAATGGAGATGCTCTATTTTAAGGATGAAACAGAAAAGAATATGTTGATTAATCAATATAATTTACCTAATTTAGGAACGGCTCGTGTTCTAGATTTAGAGAAAGAGCTCATTCCTATGGTCAATACACGCCAGGATATACAAAAACAGTATGAAATTGAAAAAAATAACTCTCTCCTGGCCCCCGATTACACTAAACTTCTACAGCAATTGGGAGTGTTTAAAGTTGAAGAAACAAAGCCCTCTATAGAACAATCGAAACAGGACTGCTGCCATTTAATGTAATAAACGTCAATAAGACAATTAGTTACTAGGCAATAATGTTCTGATCAAAGCACTCCTTTTACAAAAAAAAGTGATACCATATATAATGCCTGGCTAAAAAAGTACAAAGGAACCGTGCTATGCAAAATACCAATTTTTTAGAACCTCATAAAGAAATGGAATCAGCATTTTCTATAGGCAGCGACTCTCACAAACGCCTTTTTTGTAATATGCTTCTTGATACGCATAATCCTTATAAACCTAAAGTTTTAGATTGGCCCAAACTCACTGATGAGGAACGTAAACGTCTTACCGATCTCCCCATTTGGGATATGGCGGTACAAGTTGAAGGCCAAGCGAGTGTTAACGTCCTTAGTTATGCAGAAGAAATTTCTGACTCCTTGCTAAAAAGCGCTGTAGAAATGAATGGGCGTGAAGAAGCAAGACATAAACACGTTCTTTCCAACCTAGTCGCAGCATACGGTATAGAACTGGCAGAAGAGCCTCCCTATAACAAACTAGCAGATACAGAATGGGGATATATGTCCACAGGTTATTCCGAATGCATTGATAGTTTTTTTTCTTTTGGTTTATTTTAATTAGCAAAGCATTCAGGATATTTCCCTGTTGAATTAGTTGAAACCTTTGAGCCTGTAATGCAAGAAGAAGGACGTCATATTCTATTTTTCGTCAATTGGGCTGCCTGGCATAGACATAATTTACCCTGGCATAAAAAGATTAGTTTTGATATCAAACGAATTCGTATATTCATACATATCATTTTAGGTCGTCTAAAATCAATCAAAGGCATCAATGATCAAGGATCAAACAATCAAGCCCCCAATAATAATGAAAACTTCACTATGAGTGCAGGAAATGCCATAAATATAGATATTAAGCTGACTGACTTTTTACATATTTGTCTCACAGAGAATAATAGGCGGCTTTCGGTATATGACACGCGATTACTACGCCCGAAACTCGTTCCTCGCAGTGTTAATGTGATATACAACATAGCCAAAGGATTAAAATTTATATTCAGAAAGTGAAACAAGTTTACACTTTATTCCACCTCTTACGTGTTACCCTATCCCCCTAAATGTCGCGAACAAGTTGTGATATTTAGGGGAAGCGTTCACGTAATGGCGCCATGATCCTATACCAGGATTATTTTCCGCTGGATTGTCGTACTGTACACTTTGAGAGAGTTAAGGCAATTTTCACTATTAAACAATGAAAGCATAAGCTGCGCGATCTTGAACAAGAGCTATAATTTTAGCGGAAAAAACAGGTTTGCTTCTTAATTATAGGCCAATTTAGGGCCAAGACAGCGACAACCTCCGTTGACACTTCATCATTAGGGCAATCGGGTTGCTTTAAGAAATGTCTTGGGTTTCTATCATCCAATAGATCGTAAAGAGAATGGATGATAG
>DAIAOV010000043.1 GCA_027437055.1 Legionella sp.
CTTGCACCCTCCGTATTACCGCGGCTGCTGGCACGGAGTTAGCCGGTGCTTCTTCTGTGGGTAACGTCCATTCAACTAGCTCTTAACCTGTCAAACCTCCTCCCCACTGAAAGTGCTTTACAACCCTCAGGCCTTCTTCACACACGCGGCATTGCTGGATCAGGGTTCCCCCCATTGTCCAATATTCCCCACTGCTGCCTCCCGTAGGAGTCTGGACCGTGTCTCAGTTCCAGTGTGGCTGGTCATCCTCTCAGACCAGCTACCGATCGTCGCCTTGGTAGGCCCTTACCCCACCAACTAGCTAATCGGACGCAGGCTAATCTTAAAGCGCCAGGCCCGAAGGTCCCCAGCTTTCCTCCTAAGAGCGTATGCGGTATTAGCTTGAGTTTCCCCAAGTTGTCCCCCTCTTTAAGGCATATTCCTACGCGTTACTCACCCGTTCGCCACTCGCCATCAATCTAGCAAGCTAGATCATGCTGCCGTTCGACTTGCATGTGTTAAGCATGCCGCCAGCGTTCAATCTGAGCCAGGATCAAACTCTTCAGTTCAATTCCTGTGCTAGTTTAAAACCAGCTTCTTTACTTCTTTCTATTCTTTACTAAGCACTCAAAGGTCTTTCAAAGTGCCCACACAGTTTGTCTTCTCTCTTCTTAATGAACCTGCCCCGAAGGCGTGATGCGTATTCTACTGATTTCAGCTCCCTTGTCAAACACTTTTTGAATTTATTTTAAAAAAAATTTCATTGTGCTTTTTGTAAAAGCACCTTGGCTATTCTACGCTTACCAACTTGTATTATATAGCTATGATCTAAAGCTAAGACTAGTGCTGAATCTGAAACTTTTTCGCCATCGATTTTTACGGCGCCCTGCTTCACTAATCTAATAGACTCTGATGTGCTCGTTGTCAAGTTTAGTTGCTTTAATAATTGCGCTAGGGGGGATGGTTCATTACTCTTTATAGTAATTTCTTCTAGATCATCTGGAATTACTCCCTTTTGAAATCTCTCTATAAAATCCCTATGCATATTTTCTGCCTGAGTTTGATCATGGAAGCGTGTTACTATTTCTTTAGCAAAATCAATTTTAATATCTCTAGGGTTCACACCTTGCGCGACGGATTTCTTTAATAGCAGAATCTCTTGACCTGATTTAAAACTTAATAGATCGATATACCGCCACATTAATTCATCAGATATAGACATTATTTTACCAAACATATCTACAGCTGGTTCATTAATACCTATGTAATTGTCCAATGACTTAGACATTTTCTTCACGCCATCCAACCCTTCTATTAATGGGGTCATCATGACAACTTGCGGCTCTAAACCGTAATGCTTTTGTAATTCACGTCCCATTAATAAATTAAATTTTTGATCTGTTCCACCAAGTTCTACGTCAGCTTTTAGCGCTACTGAGTCATAACCTTGGAGAAGAGGATATAAAAATTCATGAATTGCAATTGGCTGACCAGATACATAGCGCTTATTAAAGTCATCACGCTCCAACATTCTTGCAACCGTGTGAGTTGCAGCCAATCGAATTAAATCAACAGCACTAAATTTATTTAGCCACTGAGAATTAAAAACTACAGTAGTCTTGTCAGGATCCAAAATTTTAAATACTTGGTGTTGGTATGTTTTTGCATTTTCAATGACAGTTTCTTCACTTAATGGCATACGCGTTACATTCTTTCCAGTGGGGTCACCAATCATCGCGGTAAAATCACCAATTAAAAAAATGACCTCATGACCATGTTGTTGAAACTGTCTTAATTTATTCAGTAATACTGTATGTCCTATGTGAAGATCAGGTGCTGTAGGATCAAAACCTGCCTTAATTTTCAAAGAGGTACCTTTTTGTAATTTTTTTTCTAACTCTTGCTGAGGGAGGACTTCTTCACAACCACGCATTAATTCGGAACAAACTGAATCTTCTACTATCATGTCATTAAACCTATGTAAATGATTGACCTGGCTTCTTACACCGAGTATCTTAGCCCGGTTAGCAAATTCCTGCTACACCAAAATTGTAATTTTGGTTAAATTGTTACACTAAATTGAAAAAAATATAACAAAACATCTCAAATTTGTTGGTATTTTTCTATCTTGAGTTAAAATAAATGCTTTGATTTTTGATTAATAAAATGAAAAAAGTCATAGTATTTTGCTCAAGATAATAAAAAGTTCAGCGAATGTTAACTAGTAGGTCGAGTTTTATTGGCCTTAAATAGCGGTCACTTCCATGTAATGACTGTGATATATTGATTGTAAATAATAAGACAAACAGCATTCTTCCGGATGACAGTAGTATAGGCAAAAGATGGATAAAAGACCAAATATCCCAAAGAAACAATCAGCTAAGCCATCAAAGATAGTAATGTCTTGTGCATTAGTTATTGCTTTTTCTTTGCCTTATTTTCTGGTCAATCATTTTTCTCATAGTAAAAAAAATGAATCCATTAATGATATATCATCCCAACATCAGTTAGCCGATGCTCCTTCTCCTCTGTTTGCTCGGCATACTGAAAATACAATTTTGTCAACCAAGCCAGCAGAAAAGTCATCAACAATTCAAACCATAAAACAAGCTAAACTTACTCCCCAGATAAAGGTAGTAAAAGAAGCGGTTAAAGAAACGGTCAAAGATAATGTATGGCAAACGATTAATCCTCGTCCAGGCGATTCAATGGCAATTATTTTTCATCGTTTGGGGTTAAGTGCTCAAAACTTACATGCAGTATTACACAGAAATCCTCATGCGAGAGTTCTAACAGCAATAAAGCCTAGTCAAAAACTGCAATTTTTAATCAATAAAAAGAAACTAGAAAAACTAATCATTCCAATGAATGATATTCAAACACTTACTATTTATAGGCAGGGAGCTTTATACAAAACACGTATCGATTCGAAAAAAACAACGAGTCGTTATCAATATGTAACAGGGACAGTCAGAGGCTCGTTATATGTAACGGCCCAACGATTAAATATTCCTTCGAAACTCATTCGTCAAATGACGCAGATATTACATAAAGAAATTGATTTTGCTCACTCTATACGTACGGGAGATAAATTTTCCATAGCCTATAACACTCTTCATGTAGAAAATAAGCAAGTGGGAGTTGGGGAGATACTTGCAGTATCCTTTACTAATCGAGGCAAAACAGTTCAAGCAGTACGTCATACTAAGGCAAATGGAGATGTTGATTACTATACCCCTCAAGGAGAAAGTTTAAAGAAAGCTTATTCTCGTTACCCTATTAAATTCAGCCATATTAGCTCTACATTTGCTGTATCCCGATATCATCCAATCTTACATTATAAAAGAGCGCATAAAGGAATTGACTTAGCAGCTCCCATAGGAACACCGATACAGGCAACGGGTGATGGCGTCATTGCTATTATCGGCAGACATAATGGTTACGGTAATATGATCAAAATCAAGCATGATAGTAAGTACAGCACAGTCTATGGCCATATGCTTAAATTTCAAAAAGGGCTATCAAAAGGCAGTAAAGTCAAACGAGGTCAAGTTATTGGCTATGTTGGACAAACTGGTTTGGCTACAGGCCCACATTGCCACTACGAACTTCATGTAAATAATCAACCAAGAAACCCAACAACTGTTGGCATACCTACCGCTGCGCCGATATCACCTAGAGAGATGTCTTCATTTAGAGCAAAAGCCAAGGGGTTATTTTCAAAATTAAAACAATTTGAAGAGGCTAGCCTTTCGGGAAAAAAGAAAATTAATATAGGCTAGAAGCGACAATTCTGGGTATCCTAATTGCCTCACTTCTGTGCCACAAATCAGCTTCCTGCGAACGACACGCTATCCAAATAAATAACGACAGATAAGCACAGAGGTAATAATACCCGCGAAATCAGCGAGCAACCCTGCTGGTATTGCATGTCTGGTTCGTCTAATTCCAACAGATCCAAAATAAACTGCTATGACATAAAACGTTGTCTCTGTACTCCCCATCATTGTTGCAGCCGTTTTAGCTATTAAAGAATTACCTCCATATTGATGGATTAATTCTGCCATGACGCCTGTAGAAGCACTACCTGAAAAAGGTCGAATTAATGCTAAGGGTAATACTTGAGGAGGCATACCTATCTTTGCCATAAGAGGGGCTAAAAGCTGATCCATTAAGTTAAAAAAACCTGACGCTCTCAACATGCCTATAGCCACCATCATCGCTATAAGATAAGGAATAATGCTAACACTTGTTTCAAATCCTTTTTTAGCTCCAACAATAAAAGCATCAAACACATTAACTTTTTTTGTTGCTGCATACAAAGGAATACCAACGATAAAGGCAAGAAACATCCAATTAGATAATTGATTGGCTAATCCATTCATAAACTATCTGTCCTATCTATTCGAAAACAAGGTAACTTAGCAAATTGCTTCACAGAAACTATAGCGACAACAGTCGAAGCTATGGTAGCTATTAACGAACTCAAAATAACACTACTAGGATTCGTACTACCATTTGCCGCTAGAAAAGCAATTGCAGTAGCGGGAATTAATTGAACACTCGACGTATTAATGGCCAAGAAAGTACACATTGCATTTGTAGCAGTAGTAACGCGTGTATTTAAACTTTGCAATTCCTTCATTGCTTGTAACCCAAAAGGGGTAGCGGCATTGGCCAGACCCAACATATTTGCAGCAATATTCATTACCATAGCTCCCATGGCAGGATGATCTGCGGGAACATCAGGAAATAAGCGTTTTAAAATAGGCTTGAGAAGTTTTGCTAATAAAGCAACCAAACCAGACTCTGTTGCTATAGACATAATGCCAAGCCATAAAGCCATAATTCCTGTTAAACCAATAGCTACTTCAAATCCAAGCTTGGCTGAATCAGTTACTGCACGAACTACCTCATCTATGCGTCCTTCAATAGTACCTACCACTATAGAAATGAGTATCATTCCTAACCAAATTATATTCAGCATTATTGCCTCCTTACCCTAAAAAAAGGTAGCATGTAGCAAAATTTATACTTTAAGTTGAACAAAAGTCCCATGAAATACACTATTGCCCCTCTAAGATACTTATTATTTATTACCTTTTTTCTGGTCAATTTTTTCAGCTATGCAATTGACTCATCAGCTCTTGAAAACCAGGCAAACGTAACTATTAAGGAACTATATCATAGACTTAATTCCATGCCGAACACTTCAATGGCAGAACGAATAGATTGGATAAGCAAGCACTTTTTAGGAAAAGTTTATGAACTTGGTGCTCTGGGAGAAGGAACTAAAGCTCATTATGATCAATACCCGCAATACAGAGTAGATGCTTTTGACTGTGATACTTTTGTTAATACGGTACTTTCCTTAGCATTAGCTGACTCCGTTGAGTCATTCAAACAATGCCAAAAATTGGATCGTTATAAAGAGGGTAAAGTAGGTTACATCTATCGTAATCATTTTATGTCTTTAGATTGGAATATCAATAACCAGAAAAGAGGCATACTTAAAGATATTACCCTCGACATTAAAAATCAGAAAAACCAACCAGTAGCTTTATATGCTGTAGCTTTAATTGATAAACCGAGTTGGTATGCTCATAAGAGTTTATCTACAATCAGAGTAAAAAATACAAATAAAATAAAACAACAAGAACTTTTAGATGAATTAAAAAAGAAAGGAAGCCATTTAGAGGTCGCTACGGCAAAAATACCTTATATTCCCTTTACTGCCTTATTCACTAAAGATAACCAACCTAACCTTTATTTATTTTCACAAATTCCACATGGAGCAATAATCCAAATAGTAAGACCCAATTGGGATTTACGTAAAATCATCGGTACATCATTAAATGTGTCACATTTAGGTTTTGCTATAAGAGATAAAGGCCGGTTATATTTTAGACAAGCCTCTTCTCAGCTAGGTAAAGTAGTCGACGTCCCTTTAGTTGATTATTTAAAAGAAGCACAAAGTAGCCCCACCATTAAAGGAATTAATATACAAATAGTGTTACCCCAAAAACCGTTATCTAGTAATTGTAAGAATTAAAGTATCTGTACATGTAATGGCGTGAACGCTTACCTATTATCGGACTTGCACATGGATCATTAGATCACCAATTTGGCTTAACGTTAAAATGGCTTGCTCATCCAATACATAACCTTGTGATAGTAATTTTAACCCCCTATCAGTTATGATATCTTGTGACAATATCATGCCAGGTTTTAGCGCCCTAGCTGATAAAATGCGTTCTTTGATTTTATTTTGCATATCCGGTAGTTGTTCAATGACATTCGCAAAAATCTCAACAATAGCAAGATCATAACGTTGCCTGTCATTATCATGAATTATTTGTAATGCTTGTTGAGGCGCTAATTTTTTCGGCATAATTAAGCCTGCTTGCAATTCCACATAATCAACAATAATTGATAAAATGCGAGCACCAACTGAAACAGAGTTCCCCTCTAATTTATTAGGATATCCTCTACCGTTGAATAGTTCTCGGTGAGTGGCTACAATTCTGGCTACATTTTGCAATGGAGGAAAGCCCATTAATATAGCCTCTCCTAATAAAGGATATTTTTCAAATTCTTTTCGTTCATATAGAGATAATTTCCTATAAGCTTTAGTAATTATTGTCTCGTGTACACCAATTTTTCCGATTGCATAGAGAAGACCAGCCATATAGATTGTTTGTACTTCTGCTGAAGACAGACCAGTGGCTTCCGCAGTAAGTTTTGCTAATTTAGCTACCTGTTGTGAGATACCTTTAAACATGCCCTCACGTTGCTCACTTAAGGAAGAAAGAATTTGCACCACTGAATCGTATGTTTGTTGAATTGCTTTATACGCTTTTCTCAATTTTGAAGTTCGTTCCTCTACAATTTTTTCTAAATTATTATTCAAAAATTGTAACTCTTCATTTTTGGCTAATAGTTCGGTTTGCAATTGTTGATTTTTTTCTCTTAAAAGTCGTTTCTCCATTATATTTTGAATAATGTGTTCTAATTCATTGATTTGCCATGGTTTATGCAAGTAATACTCTATTTGTCCTTCATTCACCGCAGAAATTGCTGAATTAATGTCTGCATAACCCGTTAAGAGAATACGACTGGCATCAGGCCATTTTTCAGCAGCCATTTTTAAGAAAGTTGCTCCATCCATTTCAGGCATACGCATATCAGAAATGATAATATCGATATGATTTTGCTCAAGAATTGTTAAACCATCATTCCCATTATATGCCGAAAATACAATATACTTTAATGGAAGAAAGACTCTTCTTAATGAGTTGACAATGTTCATTTCATCATCAACTAATAATAATGTTCCCTTGTTAGGTTCTCCTTGATGCTGGCTTAATGTATTTAACATATCCTCGCCCCCAAAGTCTTTCAATTATTTCTCAGCAGAAAAATCTTCCTCGTTATTGTTCATTTTCTCTATAATAGGTAAATAAATGGTAAACGTAGTTCCTTCATTAAGCTTACTTTTTACTTCGATTCGTCCTTGATGCTTTTTAATAATATTATAAGAAATTGATAAACCCAGGCCTGTTCCCGTACCTACAGGTTTAGTTGTAAAAAAAGGGTCAAACAATTTTTCAATATGCTCCGGCTTTACCCCAGAACCAGTATCCTGTATTTCAATTTCAATCATTTGGTTATTAACTTGAGTTCGAATAGTAATCTCACCCCTTTCAGAAATTGCTTGAGCCGCATTGACTAATAAATTCATAAAAACTTGGTTCAATTGACGTGGATTACATAAAATAAGAGGCAGGCTGCTGTACTCTTTTTTTACCATACATTTATATTTCAATTCATTCCAAACTATCTTTAACGTCACATCAATGCATTGATTAATATTTGCTTGTTGCAGCTCCCCCTCATCTGTATGAGAAAAAGTTTTTAAATCACCTACTATTTCTTTTATCCTATTAAGCCCCTCTAAACATTCTTTTAGCAGTGCTTGAATGTCTTCTTGCAGAAAGACTATGTTTTTTTCATTCAATAAAGTGACCCAGTGTTCTTTTAATCTCCCAACAGAGCCTGAATCTATTTGCATCACTTGATTATTTATCTCAGTAATAATCTCTTGAATATTACTCATATAACCTTGTAAGATTTTTGTGTTGCTTATTACATAGGCAATAGGATTATTTATTTCATGAGCAACCCCTGCCGCTAATTGACCAATGGCAACAAGTTTTGAGTGTTGAATCAATTGAGCCTGAGTCGCCTGTAACTCTTGGTATAATTTTTTTAATTTCTCATAGTTTTTTTTCAGCTTTTTTTCATTTTGCCTTCGCTCAAGCAAGGTGCCCAATTGATTTGCTGCAGTTGTAATAAAATCTAAAAATTTCTGATCCTTCAACATGGTCTGTTCTGAATAAAATTCAGCAACAGCAATAATTTTATCGTAGAGTCTTATAGGTACTGCAAAACCATCACGGACAAAGTGCATGGAAAAGTCTTCATCCCAAAACTCCTGTCTTTTAGCATCATTAAGCCAGCAAGGAACACGATTTTTTAAAGTGAGTTTCGATAATTTCAAACCAAATTCTGGGTTTGGTTGACTGAGATGTTTTTGCATCTCTTGATAAATAATATTATTTTCTACATACCATATATCAGTAGAAAGAAGCTCTATAGAGTCTTGTTCTTGTTGCATGGATTGATGTTCCTTCACTCTATAGACATGCCCTAAGGGCCAATTCTGTAACTTACAAATTTCATTAATAAAAAACTGTAAAGCCCCCCTTGTACTAAATTCAGTATGTGATAGCTGGCTTAAATTAAATAAAAATTCTGATTTTTGCAAATGATACTCAATTTGAGTATGTTGTTTTTTAATATGCCTTTGTGCTTGTTTTGATAGCTCCCATTTTTTAGTCAACGTGGATGCAAGTTGCAAAATTTCAATTGCATCAAATGGTTTTTTTAAAATAAGAAAGTTATCTGAACCATTCAACCGACGGTAAATGTCGTCAAATGAGTAATCAGAATAGGCTGTACAAATCACCACTTGTAAGTCAGGATCCATTTTCCATAATTGTTCAATCGTATAAATACCATCCCATCCAGGCGGCATACGCACATCAACAAAAGCAAGCGCATAGGGTTGATTATTTTTTTTCGCTGCTTGAATACATTCTAATCCCTGTTCTCCTTGATACGCTGAATCTATCTGGAATGTAGGCATGTTAAGCACAACATCATGAGATTCGTCTGAACCAAATATCATCGCCCGCAACCCTTCCATTTCTTCATCTGTTTTCTTCTCTCCAAGGATTTTTAGAAAATCTTTATGTATTTCTTCATTATCATCGACAATTAAGAGCCTTTTTTGTTCCATCTCTTTCTCCGAGTTATCGATTGGGCTTCTTAGGTAAAACAAGTGTGAAAGTGACACCTTTGCCTAATCCCTTGCTTTCAACACTTAACGTTCCATTCATTTCTTTAGCGGCGTTGATACTGGCATATAAACCAAATCCATGCCCTGTTTTCTTTGTTGTAAAACCATAAGTAAATATTTTATTAAGGTTGTCACTAGCAATACCGATACCATTATCAGTAACTTTTATTAGAAAGTGGGCTCCATCGTTGGTTTGTGTTGTAATAATTAGTTTCTTCTTTTTCCCTTTCTTTTCTCTTAAAGAGTCAACGCTATTTTTTATTAAATTAATAATGATTTGAAATAATTTGATTTTATCTATAACCACAGTTTCATTTAATTGAAAATCGCGTAGTACCTCAATATTGAAACACTCATAAGCTGCTTTATTTAGTAAAATACTGTCCTCAATTAATTCTGAAATAGACACCTCTTCACACGTTTCAATGGAACTACTTGAGGTTTGTTGCAAAGAAATAATATTTTTTATATGACCAATGCTGTTTTGCAGGGCATAAGTTTCACTGAGTAAACTTTCTTTGTCTCGATTCCAGTTCTTAGACAATAATTGCAAATAATTCAACGTATGTTTGCCGTGAGAATCGTTGGTAATATAGTTTTCAATATCTTTCTGATGCTCGCATATAAGCTGCGTTACCTTTGTTAGGTCTGACATTCTGGACTCATTAATTTTTTCTGCGATAATCGAAGCTGAGGTATTAATGCTATTCAATATGTTACCAATATCATGTAATACATTAGTTGCAACATCAGTCATACCTGCTTTTTTTATTGCTGTATTTAGCTGATCATATAAAATCTTATTTTCCTTCTCTAAATCGATGCGTTTAGTTACTTCATTATTCAATTGTTGAGTCATCTTACAAAGTCGCAAACCTATTTGAATTCTGAGATATAGCTCTTCTGGTGAAAAAGGCTTTAATAAACAATCATCTAATTCATTAATGCTCTTACTCTTTATTTGCGGTTGTTCTTCTTTAGTAACCATCAGAATAGAAGGTATGTATCCTATATTTCCGTTATTTTTTAGCGATTGAATAAGAGATATTCCATCTATATTGGCTAATAAATAATTGACTAAAAGGATTTGAGGTTGATATTGAAAAACAGCATCAAACACTTCTTGGGTTGTTATTGCAGAAGTGATTTTAAATGCTCCTTCAAGAGCTGAAGAAATATGATGTGACAGCTCTGGATCAGCCCCCACTAAAAGAATCACGGGTAGTTCTGTTTCTAATATGTAAGGCTTATCTAAATCCGCTGCCGATATTTCCATACCCGCTTTCCCTGTAATTGCGTCTTTAAAATTTCTTTCCTTTATACCTTTCAATACTAAATACAGTGATACATTTTATAATTTATGGTGTTTTTTTAGCTTATGGTTTATTTTTATACTAGTCTAAAAATATATGTTCAGCAAATTGACCATTCGCCATGTAGACCCCATTTAAATGTTCTAAACTTTAAATGCACGTGAAAAGAACCGTTTAGAAAAAAAGAAAAACCTTATTTTCCTATTTTATTTTTTAGCTTCTATAAACTCTAAACCACTAATTGGGTGTTATAGTAAGAAATAAGCTTTACATAAGGATGATGGAATGCTGGCTAATTTTTTCCAATTAGGGAGCCTCCCTCTTGACCGTTTAGTCGGGACTTATGACATTGCTTTAGTTATTTTATCTTTTATTGTATCTAGCCTTGCATCTTACGTTGCTCTCAACATAACAGGACATTTACGTAACCATCATAATACGCTTTTTAAAACTATTTCTTGGACCCTTGGTGGCGCTTTTGCAATGGGTATTGGTATTTGGTCGATGCATTACATTGGAATGTTAGCTTTTAGCATCCCCAATATGGAGATGCATTACGATCTAATTTGGGCAGAGGCATCAATGCTCATCGCTATTCTTGCCTCAGTATTTGCTTTTCTTATTCTTAAGAAGAAGGTCATTCATATTACGCAACTGACACTTGGTGGTATTATTTTAGGCCTTGCTATAGCCTTTATGCATTATACTGGCATGGAGGCAATGAAGAATGGCATGACGTTACGCTATATCCCCAGCCTATTTCTACTGTCTATTTTAATTGCCATCATTGCATCCGAGGCAGCACTATGGCTGGCAATTAAAAGCAATCAAGTAGAGTTGGAAAAGCAATTTCGTTTAAAAATAACCAGTGCTCTGATTATGGGAACCGCAATATGCGGCATGCACTATACTGGCATGGCAGCGACTGTTTTTATTCCTCATTCTATTAACCATCTCCCCCCTGATCCAAACTCGATTAACCCCAATATTTTATCTGTATTTATTGCTGGAGTCGCTTTTATTATTTTAGGAATTGCTTTTGCCGTTTCCGCTTATCAACTATCCCTAAATCAACAATTATTAGAAGTAGCTCGACGTAGCGGGATGGCAGAAATCGCAAGGACTATCTTACATAGTATTGGTAACATATTGAACAGCATTAATATATCTGTTGATTTATTATCACAAAAAGTAACTCGCTCCAAACTCTCCGATTTAACTAATGTACGCAATTTATTAAAAACGCATCAACACGATTTAGCTTCATTTCTAATCAACGATCCCAAAGGCTGTCTGCTACCTAAATATATTACAAATCTTGCTGATTACTGGGAAAAAGAGCGTGAGATACTTTTAAATGAATGCAAGGACCTTATTTTGAATATTCAACATATTAGAGAGATTATTGAAACGCAAGAAAATTTAAGCCGATTGCCAAATTTAGAACAAATAGTTACCATGGAATCTGTTATCAATGAAGCATTAAAAATTGTTGATTTTAAAATGCAACAAGACAGCATTACACTGCACAAATCCTATGTAAAACTTAAACCATTATTAATTGATAAGGTTAAGTTACTGCAAATATTAGTCAATTTACTAACCAATGCGAAAGAATCACTCTTGGACTCCAAGAAATTACCTAAATTATTGGATGTTAGAATCAAAATTCATGAGCACACTACAGAAAAATTTGTGATTGAAATCCTAGATAATGGCCTTGGCATTTCTCCAGAAAACTTAGACCTTATTTTTTTACATGGATTTACGACAAAAAAAACAAAATATGGTTTTGGTTTACATGCAAGTATTTTAGCAGCAAGAGAAATGGGAGGAGAAATAAAAGTTATCAGTAAAGGGTTAGGAACAGGGGCTCTTTTTAGATTGGAATTACCCTATAAACTTCCACTTTAAGCAACGACCTATTCAAAGAAAACAAAGATAAATCAAAATATTTATCACGGTAAGAGGTAGACCTAATTTTATAAACTCCCAAAACCCAAAGCCTTTAACTCCTCTTTTTTCACTATTCTGGATAATAATAATATTGCTTGCTGCTCCTAAAATAGATAAATTCCCAGCAATAGTACTCCCTACAGCCAAAGTTAATAACTGAGAATTAGAATAAGAATAATGCATCAATAAAGGCAAATATAAGGCGACTAAAGGAACATTAGAAATAAATTGACTCAATATTATACTAAACAGCAGAATAACAAGAGGATTCATAAATGAAATGTGGTTATGCATGATTGTATTTTGGAAGAATCCACTGTCCCACACACTTCGCATCAGCACAAAAGTGCTCGCAAAAAAAATTAGTGTCCCCCAATCTAATCTTTTAATATAAGACACTCGTTGTTTGCTTAGTAATAAAGGCAAAGCCGAAGTGATTGCAATATAACTAAAATTAATTCTATACGGTGAATGAATAAGGTCCATAATGATTTTGAGCACTACCAAACAAAACATGACTATTAAACTTACTTTGACAAGAATCACCGTTCCATGATTACTTATCTGAAGCGAAGTATTTTTTTCTATTGGCTTATCTAATATATCCTTATAAACAAAATAAATAAGGAAATAACTAATAGCGAGATTAATTAGAGTTGGGATTGCCAACGGTCGAATAAAATCAAGAAATGGGGACGTCATTTCGCCCTTAACTGCTATTAATAAATTTTGAGGATTTCCTACTGGACTAAGCACGCTGCCAATCGTAATTGAAAATGCCAACGCAAACAGTAAAGGTTTAGTTAGATTTTTATGTGATTTACATAATTGCACTATAATAGGCGTACCAATAATAGCAATTGTATCATTCATCAATAGAGCAGCACTTATTCCAAGCACAAAAGTAATAAGTAATAAGGCTTGTTTTCCCGTTTGCGTAAAATGAAATATCTTACGAGTTAGATACTCTAAATAACCACTATCTTCTGCTGCCTGCGCAATAAAGAAAACACCAAATAAGTAAAGCATCACCTCAGGCTCAATAACCTCAATTGCACGCAATGGGGTGATTTGTTGAAATAAGATAGAGGCAATAGCAGCAAAAGCCATAATGACCCAAATCGGAACAACAATTCTGATGACCCTACGCAAAGCAATAGTGATAAGTGCAATTAACAGAATAACAACTGCTACAGGCATTATTTTCCCTGATCTTAAGATCCAACATTAGATCGCTCAATGGAATAATGTTGGACCTCACTAAACCTGAGTTAATCTATCCTTTGGTATTTTGGATAATCTCCACACCACCTAAATAAGGTTGTAGGGCCTTTGGTATACGAATATTCCCCTCTTTATCTTGATAGTTTTCCATAATCGCGACCAGAGTTCTACCTACAGCTAGTCCTGAACCATTTAAAGTATGAACTAATTCCATCTCATTAGTTTCTGGATTCCTATAGCGTGCTTTCATACGACGCGCCTGAAATGCCTCCATATTCGAACACGATGAAATCTCTCTATAGGTATTTTGGCTAGGTAACCAAACTTCAAGATCATAAGTTTTCGCAGAACCAGCCCCCATATCACCAGTACATAAGGTAAGTACTCTATAGGGTAATTCCAATCGCTGTAGAATGGATTCCGCATGACGCGTCAATTGTTCTAAAGCATTGTAAGAATCTTGTGGTTTGGTGACCCAAACCAACTCAACTTTTTCAAATTGATGCTGTCTAATCATTCCCTTCGTATCTTTTCCGTAGGAACCCGCCTCACTACGAAAACATGGTGAATGGCAAGCATAACGAATGGGTAATGAGTCAGCCGTTAAAATAGTATCTCGCACCGTATTAGTTACAGGGATTTCGGCTGTTGAGGTTAAATAATAAGCACTGTCACCCGTTAATTTAAATAAGTCTTCTTCAAACTTAGGCAACTGCCCTGTTCCATACAAACTATCTGCATTGACTATGTACGGTACGTATATTTCTTGATAACCATGCTCTTGGGTGTGAATATCTAACATGAACTGAATTAGAGCTCGATGCAGCCGTGCCAATTGATTTTTTAGTACAACAAATCTGCTCCCTGTAATTTTTGCCGCTAGTGCAAAGTCCATTTGCCCTAAAGACTCACCTAATTCATCATGGGATTTAACTTTAAACTCAAATACAGGAATCTCGCCCCAGCGCCGAGCTTCTTGATTGTCCAGTTCACTATCCCCCACAGGTACTGATTCATGAGGAATATTAGGCATTATTAAAGCCATAGCGTCTATCTGTTGGAGTACTTGCTCTAATTCCGATTTTTTTTGCTCTAACTCAACACCTAATCGAGCTACTTCTTCACGCATAGGCTCTATATTTTCACCGCGCGCTTTGGCTTCACCAATAGCCTTTGAGCGTAAATTACGTTCATTTTGCAGAGATTGAGTCGCCACCTGCAATGATTTACGTCTCTCTTCTAAAGAAATAAATGCAGCAACATCCAATTTAAAACCACGTTTTAACAATTGAGATGCAACAAACTCCGTTTTATCTCGCAATAATTGACTATCTAACATATGCTACCACTCAAAATTAAAGTTGATTCATGTACCCTAAAACAAAAAAACGCGCTATAAAAGTACCTAGTAACACCATTGCCAATGAACCTATATTATTCGCTAATAGATTTATAACTAATTTAAGCCACTGCCCATGCTCAAACAGTAGCAATGTTTCTGCTGCAAAGCTAGAAAAGGTAGTAAATGCTCCCAAGAACCCAGTGAAAAAAAACAAGCGCCAATACATTTCAGCACTAAAACGCCCCACTAGCAAGGCTAAAAAAAAACCCGCCAAAAAAGAACCCAGGATATTCACTATTAAGGTGCCATAAGGAAAATATATTCCCAAAGCTTTTTGCGAAAAAATTACTATGGCATAACGCGCAATTGCTCCGATAGAACCACCTAGAGCCACAACTAGGTACGGAGCAATCATTATTTTACCTCACAATACCACGTGTAGACTGATTTAATGCATCTATCATAGGAATAACTTCTGGACATTCTTGCTGCATCAGCTCTAGTTCAGCAACAGCTTGTTGAACAGTTAATCCCTTGCGAAAAATTATCTTATAAGCACGCCGTAAGCAATCGATGGCAGAAGAAGAAAAACCACGTCTGCGCAGCCCTACTGTATTAATTCCACAAGCTGAAGTACTATGTCCTGCAATCATCACATAAGGTAATACATCTTTAACTACATAAGTAGCTCGAGCAATAAAGGCATAAACACCTATATGGCAAAATTGATGAATAGCAGCATATCCGCCAATGATTGCATAATCATCGACAGTCACATGCCCTGACAAAGCCGCATAATTCACCATAATCACTTGGTTACCTACCATGCAATCATGGCCAATATGAGAATAAGCCATTAAAAAATTATTATTACCTACTCGCGTAATACCACCACCTTTCACTGTACCTCGGCTAATCATGCAATATTCACGTATCACATTGTTATCGCCAATTTCTAGACGTGTAGGTTCTCCTTTATAGGTAATATCTTGAGGTTCATCACCTACAGAAGCAAATTGAAATATCTTATTATTTTTACCTATGGTAGTAGGGCCTTCGATGATTACATGAGGCCCAATCCAAGTATTTTCACCGATCTCTACATCTGCACCTATTACTGTTCCAGGACCTATTGATACTCCTGATGCTATTTTTGCAGATGGGTGAATTATAGCGTTTTCATCTATCACTTTTAATTTCCTTCGCTGCGCTTATTAAATCAGCGGAACATGCTAGTTTATCCCCGACATAAGCTTCGCCATGCATACGCCAAAAATCTCTTTTCCTTCCGGTCACATTGACTTCCAATCGTAATTGGTCTCCTGGCGTCACCACATGCTTAAATCGTGCATTATCAATGCCTGCAAAATAATGCAATATTTCATATCCTTCAGGCGCTGATGATTTATCCGATAAACTTGCTAAAATACCACAAGCCTGGGCTAAGGCCTCGAGCATCAAGACGCCAGGCATGATTGGATTCATAGGAAAATGCCCAGTAAAAAAATTCTCGTTCATGGTGACATTTTTAATTGCCGTCAAATACTCCATCACTTTGTAGTCCAATACTCTATCGACCAAAAGTAAGGGATAACGATGCGGTAACAAACGAACAATTTGATTTATGTCTATAACCTCATTCATACACTGTTTCTCGTCTGGATTACTATTACTTTTGAAAAGTAAGCATTATCTTGTTTTAATTAATTCGAATCAATCATAAAATGCAAAAATTTATCTTTTCGTTGTTGCTTTAAACGAATTAACCTTGGCTATTTTATGGAAATCATTTTTATAAACAATAATTTACTAGACCGCTTTCGGAACTCTACTATTTTAGACGAATTACCTGCGAAAGCCGATATTCATTTGAGTTTAAAAGAGTGAGCGAAGTTGACTTTCGTCGGTAACTCGAAAAAAATTTATTTTCTTAACATTCGGAATTATCCCCTATTTTTTTCTCTAACTCCCCAAGCTTTACCATGTAATCATCTAATCTTCTGAATCGAGCAACATTACGACGCCAACGTTGGTGTTCATGTACCAAGGTGCCTGAAGAATAAATACCAGGTTTAGAAATTGACTTACTGACTGTAGACATTCCAGTAATCACCACATCATCGGATAAATGGACATTTGCAGCAATAGTACTTGCTCCGCCAATGATGCAATCAGAACCAATCTGTGCATGGCTACCAATAGCAGCACAACCGGCTATTGCCGTATTAGCTCCGACAATGACGTCATGAGCAATTTGCACTAAATTATCAACGCAAACTCCTTCAGCTAAAAAGGTATCACTCAAGGTGCCTCGATCAATGACCGTATTGGCACCTATGTGTACCCCATCTGCAATAATTACTCCGCCAACAACGGGGCCCTGTTGCCAAACTCCATGTTGTTTCAAATAATTAAAAGGAGATGAACCAACAATCACCCCAGAATTTATTAATACATTTTGCCCTAATCGGCTACCCGAATGAATAATAACCCCGCTGGCTATTTGACTATTACATCCAATCTTTACTTGCATTTCAATTACGGTATTCGCACCAATGCAAACCCCATCTGCTAAGTAAACCTTCTCACCTATTATGCTATTAGCGTCTATGGAAACTCCCTGGCCAATCTGAGCTGATGGATGAATTTGTACTGTCGGATGTATCTCTGAGCTCTTCGCTTTCTCGCTAAGTAATAATTTTGCTGCTTTATCGATGGCAGTAAAAGGATTAGATACAACGATACAATTCACTGGACACATGGAGACATACTCAGGCCTTAATACGACGGCACCTGCAGAAGTAGACTCTAATGAGTTTTGTAATAAGAGATTATCGAAATAAGCCACATCGTTAGAAGTAGCCCGGCTTAGAGAAGCTAAATTAAAAATGGCGTGATTAGCATTTCCATGCCACACGCCATTTAAATATTCTGCTAATTGCGCTAAAGTGAGCAAGTCTACTGCGCCAAATTAGTTAATCGCTTTAATAACTTTATCAGTTACATCAAGAGTGTCAACACTAAAAGGAGCTGCATCTTTCTGAACAATGATGTCGTATTTTTCTTCTTTAGCAATTTTACTAATTGCAGCACGAACTTTAGCGTATAGACCTTCCATAGCTTCGTTATGAGCCGCACTCAATTCTTGTTGATATTGCTGACCATCACGCTCGAATTGTTGTTGTGCTGCTACAATTTTCTTTTCAAGATCTTTCTTTTGAGTAGCACTCATAATAGCACTATCACGCTTGAATTTTTCCATGTCACTTTTTAGAGCAGTTTCAGTTGCAACTAATTTATCACGACGAGGTTTAAATTCTTTTTCTAACTTTTGTTGAATATCCTTCATCTGACTGGAAGCTTGCATGATCTTTTGTAAATCGACCACACCAATCTTTGCAGAATCAGCAAATAAACTTGTACCAAACAAACTAAACACTAATGCGACTAATACCGCACCAATACGCTTCATAATGATCTCCTAATTTAAACCTCGTGATACTAGCACAACTCGAAAAAGGTTGCGATATGTACAGTATTATATTTCTATCTTCCTTTAAATTCTATGTTCCTTTAAATCATCGAAGACTTACGTTTTGACACGGAAATCAATTATTCCTGAATTTCGAAGTATCACGTAAGTCTCGCTTATAATCTTATATTTAAAATCCTGAGGAAAGCGCAAATTGGAAAATTTGTGTCTTATCAAAGGGTTGAGGGTTCAATGCTTTAGCAACGCTAAATGCCAAAGGTCCAAAAGGAGAACGCCATTCGATGGAAACACCTGCAGAATATCTTAATGGCCCACCTAAAATGCCCGCTAAAGGCACAGGAGTATTCACTGAAAATACGTTACCCGCGTCAGCAAAAATGGTAGTTCTTATCGTTTCGCGACTCAATGGATAAGGTAACACTAATCCGGCACTACCATTCACTAATAAGTTCGCCCCCATAGCGTTACCAAAATTATCCAGAGGTCCTAATGAGTAACTATCATAACCACGAACCTGACCAGGCTGGGCAGTACCCCCCGCATAATAATGTTCAAAAAATGGCAGGCCTTCATTATCAAAGGTATTCCCATAACCTACGTTACCCAATATGGAAAAAATCCATCCCCGCCAAATAGGATAGTATGCATGGGCCTGATAGGAGGTCTTATAATAAGTTAATGCTTGTGAAGATGCCGGTAAAGCAACTACTGCAATAGCCTGTTGGTTAATACCTCGAGTTGGATAAGGTAATTGATCATAACCATTCCTACTCCATCCTGAAGTTAAACGAACCTCTTGGAAATGAGCACCGAATAAATTAACGAAGTTCTGAATAGGAATTACAGGCCCTACTGTTTTGATATTTACGTCCTGATACCCATACCCTAGTTGAAAACTACTCGACTCGCCAAGAGGGAAATCGTAGCTTACATCACCACCATAACGATCAGAACTATAAGTACTAACATTAAGGTTTTGGGGATCAATTCGAGAATAGTAGAGACTTGCACCACGACCAATACCGGTATCAGTATAGAATGGATTGTAATAATTTACCGAGTAATCCTGTCCCCATTTCGTAGCATTAAACGAGGCCCCCATAGAACGACCACTCCCCATAAAGTTATGTTGTGTGACCGAAGTATTAAATTGATAGCCGTTAGTTCCGTACCCTATAGAAGCACTTGCTTCAGCAGATGGCGCTTCTTCTACTTGTACATCTAAATCAACTTGGTTATTTGTCCCTGGTACAGGATTTGTTTTTACATCAACATTCTTTATATACCCTAATAAACGCATTTGTCGTTCGGATTCTTTGATGTTATGTAATGATAACAATCCTCCTTCATCCTGACGAATGACGCTACGTAAGACATAGTCGCCCGTTTTTGTATTACCGTGGAAATTAATTCTACGAACATACACGTGGCGTCCTGGCTCAACCATAAACGTAATAAATACCGTTTTATCCTTTTCATCTAATCTAGGCTCAGCATTAACTGCCGGAAAACCATAACCTATATCACCTAAGGCCAAACCAATAGCAGAAATTGATTCAGCTACTTTTTTACGAGAAAAAACATCCCCTTTTTTAACTTGAATTAAAGAATCAACCTTCTCTTTGGGTAACACCGTTTTGCCAGATACTGCATAACCCGAAAAACGGTATTGAGGACCTTCATCAATATGAATATTGATATAAACGTCTTTCCGGTCAGGAGACAACAATACCTGGGAAGAAACTATATTGAATTTTAAATAACCTCTATCCAAATAAAAAGAACGCAGAGCCTCTAAAGAAGCATCCATTCCCGCCTTGGAATACTGATCCTTTTTCGTAAAGTAGGTGAAAATATTGCTTGTTGTTAAATCAAGCTGAGGAAGAAGCTCACTACGAGAAAAATCATGATTACCAATTATTTTTATCTCTCTGATTCGAGACACCCTACCTTCTGAAACAGTAATAGTAATAGCCACTCTGTTATCAGTTAACGAAGTTACTTTGGTATCGATATGTGAATTATACTTTCCTCTAGCCGTATAAGCTTGCTTTAGTTCTTTCTCTAAACGCTCTAACGTTGATTTTTGAAATACTCGGCCTTTAACTAGCCCCATTTCTTTAAGGAATGATTTCATTTTATCGTTGGGAATTTCTTTGTTCCCTACAACAGTAATAGAACCTATAGTTGCCCGCTCTACCACGTTCACTATCAGAATATTACCTTGTCGTTCCAATGAAACTGATTGAAAAAATCCAGTATCATAAAGAGCACGAATGATTTGGCCTGTAGAGTCCGAGCTGATTTCCTCGCCAACTTGAACCGGAATGTAATTTAACACAGTTCCAGTGGATACTCTTTGTAAACCGGTAACCTTGATACCTCGAACGATAAAACCACTTTCCGCCATGGTTTGCGCTGACCAAACTAAAAGAGTTGAGCAACAAACACCTAAAATTAATTTATTACCGACTTTCTTCATTATTATTTTACGTCCAGTACTACGTGCATTTCCGAATTAAAAAATATTTCGGTCATACCAAAAAGTGAAACCCTTTTATAGGAAGTAGAAACCTCTGTCAAGTTTCTTCTTCCCTAAATAAACTATTTTATTTACCAGTTCACCTCAGAGTTTTTAGCAAAAAAAATGGTCGTTCCTTACTGTCAAAGCTAAAACCACTGAATTTGTTGGATTTTTTTTACAACTGCTAAATTTGCCGACAAAGTTTAACTAGTTAATCTGGAGATATCATTAGTAAGCGCTACGAACATTAAGGCAACCAAGAGAAATAAGCCTATATAAAGACCTATGGATTTAACTCCATCAGATAAAGGTTTGCGTCTAATAATTTCCAAAACATAATACAACAAATGGCCTCCATCGAGCATAGGAATTGGTAATAAATTTAAAGCACCAAGACTAATACTTACCAAAGCCAAGAAAAATAAATAAGAAACTAAGCCACTACGTCCTGAATCTCCTGCACCTTGGGCTATCCCTACAGGTCCGCTAATGCTATTTAAACCCAATTTCCCTGTAATTAATCTACCCATCAAAACAAAGGTAGTCCCAGTAAGATGTATGGTTTGTTTGAAGGCAGTACTTATAGCAGTTATTGGGCCTTGTCTCTCCAGACGCAACCAATGTGTGGGCCAATCCACTTTCTGAGAACGAACACCAATAAACCCTTCAGTCTTATTTTGATTCTTCTGACTACCTGTCACTATTACAATATTTTGTACGGTACCATCGCGTTTGATTTGCAAATCCAATTGAGTAGCAGGATGTTGGCGTACATAATCGACTAAAAACATCCAATCATCAAAAGATTTGCCGTCTACACTTAAAATTTTATCACCCGTATGCAACCCTGCTTTTTCTGCCGGAGACTCAGGCACCACCTCCCCAATAACTGGGGGAATAGTAGGAATAATAGGTTCTATTCCTAAACTCTTTAAAGGATCGGGCCTTTTATCGTCTAATGTCCAATGAGCCAAGGGAAGAAGAATAACGTGTTGATGACCATCCACTAAAGACTTAACAGTCACACTAACGGTGTCCTGCGAACCGACTAACGGCATCATGGCATACTGAAAATCACGCCAACTATTTATCTTAGTATCATTAAGAGCGATTATCTCTTCTTTTGCAGTTAAGCCTGCTTTTGCGGCAACGCTATTAGGCCTCACTGACTCAATCATAGGTGCTAAGGAATACATCCCAATTACTAATACCAACCATAAAGCAATAAAAGCAAAGATAAAGTTAAATAAAGGGCCTGCTAACACAATCGCAATACGTGCCAAAACGGGTTGATTATTAAAAGCCAAATGCCTTTCTTTTTCTTCTACTTCACCCTCAGATTCATCGAGCATTTTTACATAACCGCCGAGAGGAAATAGAGACCAAGCGTACTCAGTACCTCTTTTATCTACCCAACGTGCCAATACCTTTCCAAAACCAAAAGAAAAACGTAGCACCTTTACTCCGCACCAACGAGCTACCTGAAAATGCCCATATTCATGTATTAAAACCAGTAATAATAAAGCGAGTAAAAAATAAAGAAGGGTTAAAAGCATAGCGTCATCCAAAATTAATACATACAGAAATAAAAATAAACATTTTGCCTAATTTCTAATGATATATAAAGGTTAATCCAAAATAAAATAAAGGCAAGGCAGCTATCATGCTGTCCAAGCGGTCAAGAACACCGCCATGACCAGGAATCAGCGTGCCCGTATCCTTTAGATGACAACGTCGTTTTAGTATACTAATAAATAAATCACCAAAAATAGAAATAGTCACCGTTAGCAAAGCAAGAACAAACCATAACAGCATCGAATTTGGCTTAAAGTGAACAAAGCCCACACTGGCAACAAGCATCGCTAAAAAGTAGCCACCCAAAGCCCCCTCCCATGACTTACCAGGGCTCACTTGAGGGATTAATTTATGTTTACCTAGGCGTTTACCTGTAACATAAGCACCAATGTCTGAGGCCCAAATTAAAAACAATAAATAGACCAATAATGTCTTCCCATTATGTAAATAATAAAGATGTATAAGACATTGAATAAACAAAGGTAATAAAAGAAAAAAAGCACTCGCAACTAAAGCAGGATATCCCCAATAATCCTGAGATTTAGGAAAAGTTAATATCGCGATGCAATTAAATGCCAAAATCACTAACCCCAAAATCAACCAATAAGGAAATAGAAGACCACAAGCCCATAAACCAAATAAAAGGAATATTAGATAACCTATTTGTAAAGAAAGCGTATGTAGTGGAATAAGCTGCCAACACTCTCTACCTGAGGCTAATAAAATCAACAGAACAATACCTCCTAAAAACCAGGAAGGCGCATAAAAAAGAATTAATAAAACTAAAGGCACAAGAACTAATGTAGTAATTAAACGTTGCATAAACATGATATGTGCCCTTAAATTTATTTAGAGGTGACCTGTCCAAACCGTCGACTACGTTGACAAAAGGCATTCAAAGCCAAATCCAACTCATATTCATTAAAATCTGGCCAATGTACTTCTGTAAAATAAAACTCTGTATAAGCTAACTGCCAAAGAAAGAAATTACTGATTCGCAACTCCCCGCTAGTCCTGATAAACAAATCTGGATCAGGAAGTCCATCAGTATCAAGAAATCGAGCGAAGACAGCCTCATTAACATCATCTAGATTTAATTGACCATCGAGCACCGCTTTAGTCATTTTTTGTGCTGCGGTTACAATATCCCATTTCCCACCATAATTAACAACTATGTTTAAAATCAACTGTTGATTAGCACGGGTTAAAGCTTCGGCCTCACTCATTTGTTTTTGTAATAACGGAGATAATTGACTCCTATCCCCCGTAAATCGCATTTGAATACCATATTGATTTAATTCAGCTATTTCTTTTTTAAGTGCGTCTAAAAACAATTCCATAAGAAAATTGACTTCTTCAACTGGTCTCAACCAATTTTCAGAGCTGAAAGCAAATAAGCTAAGACAAGGAATTTTTTTTTCCAGACAACAGCGAATCATTTTTCTAACTGATTCTACGCCTACTTTATGTCCCTCAATACGCGCTAATCCTCGACTTTCAGCCCAACGACCATTGCCATCCATAATAATAGCTATGTGTTGGGGTACTTTTTCATCCAAAACCACTATTCCTACCTGATTAAATGGTTCATAGTGTACCTGTTTTAATGAAAAAATTTAAGTCTTCTCAATAAATCAATTGACCTTATTCGTTAAAAACCTAATTATTAGTAGCTAATTTCTAGCAACTTATTCCCTCCCATCATTCTGAACATAAAGACGAATCAAGAAAGGAGTAGCCGTAAAAATTATCAATCTGAGGATACACCACTCATGGATGATGGCTTTACTCTGGACGTTATTTACTTTTAGCTATGGAAAACTACGAATGGAATTACATCAACGATACAGCTGAGTTTGACTAAATATCTATCTCAATTTAAACCAGAAGAAAGAAAGGATAATCCTATAATTTAACGTGAGTTCAATATACAAAATAGCGTATTCTTTATGTAGAACTGTGTTTGTAAGCAAAGAGAACTATACTTTTAAGGAGTTAATTTGTTTTTGATCAAACACTTTCTTAAAAGGAGTTGGTTATGTGTTCAGCTAATAAGGTTTATCGAAGATACCGCTCTCTTTTCCTAATTCTAAGTTTTACTCTTAGCACTCCGGTTTTTGCTGAACATGGAGGTGGCAGGGGGGCTAGCGGTGGTTATCATCAGGGCAATAGCGGAGGCTACTATCATCAACAAGGCGGATATCACCAAGGAATATACAATCAATATGGTGGATATCATCATAGTTATGATAATAACTATAATTATTATTCAGGATACAGTGTTGGCAACTATTACCCGGGTGACGGCTGGGTAGCTCCGGAAGTTACTATTGATCCTACGGTTAACACCATTGTTGATGACAGCGATTGCCAAACCATACAACAGTGCAATGATAACGGCACTTGTATTCTATCTCAAGATTGCTATTAATCCGTCTCTGTTCGTAGTCTAGTTGAAAGGCTCAGCCTAGTCCACGAAATGAGCAATTCCCTGTGAGGACTGTATTTTAGACCGATGCGGTTTTGTTTAAAATACCCCCACCGGAAATTGCGGGTTTGTGACACAGAGTTATTCGAAAGGCTGTTGCCAGTAACCAAACTACATTTACCTGGATTTCATTTTTGACATAATCAAAGAATTACATTGTTGCAAAACATTCTGACTAAAAGTAGTACCAGGTATGGTTTTTTGATTGTTAGAGACAGGTAAAACGCAATTTTCAACCAATCCCTTACCTACCTTGTTCCCGCCTTTGTAATAACCTAATTTCATACATGCTTTCGCAATAGGCATACAAGGATTAGCAGTCCACCCCAATGTACTTACTCCCATAACTAAAACGCCTAAACTCAAACGCGTAAAAAGTTTATTCATGTTCAATTCCTTATAAACAATAACGTTTTATGCTCTTTATGCCTTACAAATGAACTATAGCATAATATAAAAAATATGTTTTATTATTCATAATATTGATAAGAGTTTCTTTGCGCATATGTTTACAACAATCTTTTCCTACTCTCCTTATTACCACTGAATTTTCTAATATCACGATACCATATAAGGAAGCTTCATTAAAAATTGATGAAGATTTATCGCACGTAGGGCGTAATATTTTCAATTTGCTTAAATTGAAGCATTCATTTAATGCGGCGAATAAACT
>DAIAOV010000044.1 GCA_027437055.1 Legionella sp.
ATTTAGGTATAAGCCAAGACCCAATAGAGGGTATTGAGTTACCAATGTTGGGCAATTTGTTGCCCATCCTACGTTGTTGAGATTCCTAGTCGTGCATCAGTTTTTCTAGTGCTAAGCCCACATCATCAGCTCTCATAAGGCTTTCTCCTATGAGAAAGGTATTAATGCCATGAGATTGCATGAATTTAATGTCATCTCGGCTATTGATACCGCTTTCTGTAACAATAATTTTTTCTTGAGGGACATAGGGTTTTAAATCGATACTGAGCTGAATATTGGTGTGAAAGGTATGAAGACTACGGTTATTAATTCCCATGAGCGGCGTGGGTAATAATAGTGCTCTATCAAGCTCCTCTTTGGTGTGACTTTCTACTAAGACAGCTAAGCCCAGTTCTTGCGCTAATTGACAGAAATCAGTTAATTGCACGTCATCTAGCATAGCCACAATTAGCAAGATGCAATCAGCCCCTAATGCGAGGCTTTCGTGAATTTGGTATGAGTCAATGATAAAGTCTTTTCGTAATACAGGTAGGGGGCAATGTTTTTTCGCGATGGCTATATAATCTGGATGACCTTGGAAAAATTCAATATCTGTTAATACCGAGAGGCAGCGCGCACCATTTTGAGCATAAGCGGTAGCAATTTCAGCGACATTAAAGTGTTCTCTAATAACACCTTTACTGGGAGAGGCTTTTTTAATTTCGGCAATAATCGCTGGGGTAGCATTTTGTTGTAGTGCTTTAATAAAATCACGTTGCTCAATGGCTGCATTCTGTAACAGTGAATTTAAAGGTTTAATTTTTTTCGCTTGTGTAACTTCTTCTGATTTATGATGGGCAATTTTTTGTAATATACTGTTCATAATTCTATTCTTTATTTAAATTTTGGGTTAATTGGCGTAGTTGGTCGAAGCATTGTGCTGCTTTACCACTGTCAATGGCTGTTTTTGCTACTTCTATGGCGGAAGCAAAAGAGATATTATCCTTGGCACAATAAATTGCAGCTGCTGAATTAAGAAGAACCATATCTCGAGCAGCTCCTTCCTCTCCTGCTAATACTTTTTTGATTAATTGCAAACTCTGCTCTGGTGAGTCAACGATGATAGTTTCTAATGATGGATGTTTCATTCCATATTCTTCTGGGACGATAAGCCATTGTTTAAAAGTCCCTTGTTTGTATTCGACCACTTCTGTAGGTGCAGCTATACTGATTTCATCTAAACCATCTTGAGAGCTAACTACTAGAGAACGATCACTGCCCAAATTAGCTAATACTTCCGCTAAGGGTTTTGTCCAATAATTGGAAAAAACGCCTACGACTTGCTTTTTTACACGGGCTGGGTTTATTAATGGACCCAGTAAATTAAATAAGGTTCTAATTCCTAATTGCTGACGTGCTATCCGAGCATGCTGCATTGCTGGGTGATAATGAGGAGCAAATAAGAACGCTACGTTGCACTCATTAATACAGGCTTGAATTTGCAGATCAGTAAGATTGAGAATAAATCCTGCCTGCTCTAATAAATCAGCGCTACCACTACGACTGGACACTGAACGATTGCCATGTTTTGCAACTTGAATTCCTGATGCTGCTACTACAAAACAACTGGCTGTAGAAACATTAAAGGTATTTTTACCATCACCTCCAGTGCCAACAATGTCGATTAGATCTGGGCCTAGATCTAATGTATGAGCAAGTTGTTGCATTACTTTTGCTGCGGCAGTGAGTTCGCTGACAGTTTCACCTTTCATTCTCATTAAAGCTAAAAAGCTGGCGATTTGTATGTCATTAAATGTCCCAGTCATACAGGCATGAATGATTTCTTGCATTTGATCTGAGGTTAAATTGTTTTTAGCGATGAGCTGTTCAAATAGGAGACTGGGTTTCATATTTTAAGAAATTCTCTAATAGTTTTAATCCGTATTGACTTAGGATTGCTTCTGGATGAAATTGTAGACCAAAAAGTGGGTATTGACGATGTGAAATTGCCATAATTGTATCTTTTGCCCAGGCATCGATTGAAAAACAGAGTGGCAAGCTGGCAATGTCAACCGCTAATGAGTGATAACGAGTAGCTTGGAATAAATTAGGTATATTATTAAATAGTCCTTGATAATTATGCAGAATGGTTGATGTTTTACCATGCATAATTTCCGGGGCTGAAATTATACTGCCCCCAAAAGCTTTTGCTAAACATTGATGCCCAAGACAGATACCTAGAATAGGGATGTGTTGATAAAACTCTTGAATAACTGCCAAGGAGATACCTGCCTCATCTGGAGATTTTGGGCCTGGTGAAATAACAATATGGCGAGGATTGTGCTGTTTTATTTCATTTAAACTGATCTTATCGTGTTTAAAAACCACGACTTCCTGTTTCAAACATTGAAAGTATTGAACTAGGTTATAAGTAAATGAATCATAATTATCAATGACTAGGAGCATAACACTATGAGTTAAGTTTTAAGTAAACTGATTTAAAATTGCATTTATTTTAGCATAACAAATAAAAATCAAGAGTATCTTCAATGAATTATATTTTTAAGGTAGATGCGTAGGTTGGGCAACAAATTGCCCGACATTGGGCTCGATATCCGTGCACAAAGAGGAAATTTATTTTATATAGGAGAAAATGAATAAAAAATGAACTATTATTAATGGACAGAAGATTTAAATACATGGAGTAACTATGATATCAAGTATAAATGGAAATTATACTGCACTAAACTATTCTATACGTTCAGAGGCTATAAAGCCTGCCAATCAACCAGCTTCTATAAATGAATCTTCAACAAAAAAAGATGATAAAGTTGATCAAGTCAATCGAAATTTAAATCAACTACCTCAGCACTTTCAAGTAAACACTGTGGCAAAAACTGAGGAAATCGCAGAAGATAGAGCAACTTCTGCTCAGGGTGATGATTCGCAACCTAATGATATATCGACACTAATTTCATTGATTGAATCGAGTCGTAACATGAATGTGGAATCTCCACAACAGGTACTAGCTCAGGTGCTTCCAGAGGTACCAGAAAGTGAAGGCCAATTAATGATTGCCGATGCGAATACTTTAGATCCTCAAAAAGATCTAGTCCTTAATGAGCTAATAGATAATTTCAGCAAGATTGATAAAGACGGCAGTCATCTGATTACTCATGATGAAGCCTTAGCGTTTATTAATCAGCAATCGTAACCTGGCCCACATTAAAAACGGTAGGCTAGGCGTAGGCTTACTGAATAAAGAAAAGGGAAATAAGAGTCTGTTGGATCTAATTGGGACTCGCCATAGCCAGCAGTATAATTTCCAGCAAGCTCTCCCATAAAATGTTCTGAGATGGGGAAATTAACCCCAAAGCTAAACGTTGGACTTGCATGCCAATCGTCAAGGATTATATCTTGTCTATGCACATTAGCAATTCCCGCACCAGAATAAACTCTTATCTCAGTCTTAGGAATGACAAGCATTACCTTGCCTATTAAACCTAGAGCTTCAGTATCTGTATAAAGTTGGGTCGATCCATTATTATTAAAACTAAAAATACTAAAAGGATCATAAACCACTGTAGCCCGTGGATAGCTGGTATAGTTTCCTTCAACAGCAAAAAAAGGACTAAATTCATATCCGCCTAAAACTCCCCAAACTTGGCCACCCTCTCGGGCATTAATAGGTGTGGACATAGTTATCGCTATATTTTGATTTTCTTTACTTGGCACCAAGCCAAACCATGTGGTTGAACCAAAGCCTCCCAATGCACCCACATAAAAAGGATGTCTTGATTGATTAGTTGGGCTGGCTTGACAAAAAAAAGGCAAACTAAATAGTATGGCACATAAATAGGAGATTGATTTTTGGTTAATCACAATTAAATACTCTTCAATACTTTAATAATTGTGGCTCCTCGTTTGAGGAGCCCAAAAGGAAACGTCGTTTTAAAATTAGTTACATGCTGCTTTAGTTGAACTGCATGATCTATTTTGTGAGTCTACGCCGCCGAGACGAAAGCAGTTCCAATTGTCTATACAATCTTGAGGACTAGTGTATCGTTGAAATTGGCAGGCTTTTTCTAAAGTAGAAAATACTGCGATCATTCTCTTATATAATAACTCCATATCTTGGCATACACCTGCTGGCAATTTGGATTCAGTACAATAACAGCTGGCTGCGACTCTAAAAGAAGCACAAAAATTAACGTTATCAGTAGGTAACGCGTTGGTACAGGCAAGCCAAGGCATATTGTTAGAAGCAAAAGAGTATAGGCTGAAAAGGCACATACTGAGAAGAATAATTCTTTTTATCATTTATTTATCCTTGTTAAGCTTGAAAAAAGTGAACAAAAACAATGTATCAAAAAATAGAGCGGGCTGCAAAACACAAAAAACTATAATATCGCAAATAGTGATGGAGCTTTATAGTCTGAAATTATTTTTCAGAGCTGCATATTAATTTGAACCTGCAAAAAAAACCATGCTTTGCTATAAAAAATTTTACCAAGGATAATGGATTTTCAGAGGAGAGGCCTATTTAGCGATGTAAAGGGCATTGTTATGCCTTTTACATCGAACTTAGGTTAATTAACATAGGTCAGGGCTTTATTTTCCTGAAGAGATAATGGCACTGTTTCTATGATTTTAAGGATTTCTTTGGCGATTAATTCACGAAATTCAGGTTTTAAATTGGCTGAAAGAACCAGATAGGGAGAACTATTATTTTCATCGCGTATAAAGCAGACATCAAAGACATTATTTATTTGCAATAGATCATATTGATAACTATTTATATTGGTTGTATCTAGACCAAATAAATTTGAGGTGTTATTTTTTTGTTCTAAAATAAAGTTTTTTTGTACATTAATATTAATGAGAAAGTCATTAGTTCGTTTGAATGAAGATAGCCGCTCACTGCAGAGCTTGAAAATTTTTCGATTGATTTTGGGCAAAGAGAAGATAGTTGCATAAAGAGAGGTAAAAATATTCAATACAAAATTTTTAATGAGTTTTCTTTTTTGGCGAAAAGTACTGATTGCTGACAGCTTCACCAAATCAGGACATTGTTGGTAACGGCTGGTATCAATTGTAGACTGATGTATTTGTTTGGTTATAGTGTCTAAAGTGGCATTTTTGTCCAAGGCAATTTTGACAGGCTCAAGTCTTAAAAAGCAACCGATTATATCGTCATAAGCCTCATTATCGCGTGTAGATTTGACGATATTAACGTAAGTATAAGGTGTTTGTTGTTGATCGATATCGGTACAGTGGCATAAGGCCAAAGCAATTGTTGCAGACAAACCTTCATTGAGACTCATGTGACTTTGTGCGCAAAATTGTCTGAACTGATGCAATGTTGATTCTTTTATTTTGGTATAGGTCGAATAGGATAGCTGTTTGGCTTTCATATTTTTTACAACATGAGATAGAGGAAAGGTAAATAAACCAGCATCATTCATATACTTATCCCAGAAACGAATATCTCTGTCCAAATGTTTTTGTACATAATCTTGTTCATTAAAAATATATTCTTTATACGATTTATTAGTTTGCAGTACTTCAATAGATTGCTTAGACAACTCTATTTCAGATCGGGATTGTTCTGATTCTTTTGTTTTTTGCTGGTGAGCAAGAGATCTATTCAATTGATTCTTATAGAGAAGGTAAAATTGGGATAAATCAGATAATAAAATTTCAGGAGAAAAATCATCGCATACAATATGGGGTATGCTGATTTGCAACTCTATCTCATTATTTTTTAAGTGGAATAATTTGGCTAGGACTAATGGAGCGTCTTTTGGCCATGGATAATAACTAATAAGCTCATCCATAGAGTGTTGTAGTGCTCTTTCAATTTCTTTCTCGGATAATGATTTCAGATCAATTTCAGTGATGTTAAATGATAAATTCTTCTGCAAAAGCTGCGCGGGCTTAAGTTTTAGTATGCGGTAAAATAATATTTCTTGCTTTTTAAGCACCTCGCCGAAGGCAAATTCTAATGCGACTTTGTCTAGCGTTCCATGTAAGCGTTTTCGTGCGGTAATATTAAGTTTTTTGGCTTTAGATTCAAAGGTATCTGCTATCCATAGCATGAATTGAAAATCACTAAGTGGTATATCTGTATCCGTGTGAAGTAATTTATTTTTTCGTTTTAATTGAATCAGTTTTCTTTTCTTGTTTTTACTAATGATCACACTTAACTGACCAATATTAGTGGCAAAATAAAAGTCGCGCAGGGTGATATTAGTACCTAAGACACGATTTATTTTAGAAATGATTCGTGCTGCAGATAAGGAGTGCCCACCTAATTCATAAAAGTCATCATCTAGCCCTATTGTTTTAACCCCTAACTCGTCCGACCAAATTCCAGCAACAGTTTTTTCTATATTAGTTTGTGGTGCTCTATACGGTTGCGTTGCTGCTAATTGAGGTGCAGGAAGTAAGGATTGATCTAATTTGCCATTTGCGGTTAGAGGGAAGGAGCTAACACTTATAAATGCTGATGGAACCATAAAGTCTGGTACAAGATTTTGTAAATATTCACGTAAATCAGCTGATGTAGGGGAGTTATTACTTTCTTTCAAAATATAATAGGCTAACAATCTATCTTCATCGAAGGAGTCTTTTTGTGCTATCACTACTACGGCATTAATCGCCGGATGTGCGACTAAGTGCTTTTCAATTTCTCCTAGTTCTATTCTAAATCCGCGTATTTTTACTTGAGAGTCGGTTCTGCCAAAATATTCGAGCACACCATCATTGCGCAATAGGCATAAATCCCCTGTTTTATATAATCGTGCATCCTTTCCTTTCTTGATTGGATCTGGGATAAATTGCTTTTGCGTTACTTGTGGTTGATTTAAATAACCTCGAGCCAAGCATATACCTCCAATGTGTAACTCACCTATTTGCTGATTGGCAACAGGATTATTATTGGCATCAAGTATCACAAAATTGATGTTATGCCCAATTTTGCCAATAGGTACATTGAGATCTAAATCAGCAATATTCTCTGTGGAAATTTTATATTGTGATACAGCGACTGTAGTTTCGGTGGGGCCATATTCATTATATAGAATATGCTTGGGGTAAAGTTTAAGCCACGCTTTACACTCTGTAGTAGAGAGATTTTCTCCCCCTAAAATAATGGTTTTTAAATAAGGGAGGGCAATAAATTTATTTTTTACTTCTTGTAAGATTACTTTAAAAAAGCTGGGGGTTGTTTTAATAATGTTAATTTTAGAGCTTTTTAGATGGGTAAGATAATGTCGCAGATTCTTTTTCGTTTCGCTATCACAAATCACAATGGTTAAACCCAACATGAGTGGTGCTATTGAAGTAGTTACTGCCATGTCAAAGGTATGATTGGAAGCGAAATCAATACGCTGTTTTTGCTGAATAGAAGCATAATCAGCAAACCAACGCGTATAATTGACAACAGACTGATGCTCAATAAGTACGCCTTTGGGTATCCCTGTAGAACCTGAAGTATAAATAACATAAGCGAGGTTTTTTGAATCTATTAAAAGATTGGGATTATGAGTTGGTTGTTTATCGATTTTTTGCAAAGACTGATCTAGATAGACCTTGGTTCCTTGGTATTGAGTAAATTGCTCTTTTAAATCGGAGTTTGTGATCAAAAAAGAAGCATTGCTGCTGTTTAATATAAATAATAATCGTTCTTTAGGATGATCAGGATCTAGCGGCAAGTATGCAGCCCCTGCTTTTAAAATAGCTAGAATAGTGATGATGCACTCAAAAGAGCGATCCATACAAAAAGCAATAGGCATATCAGGCCTCACATCCATGGATAATAAATAATGTGCCAGCTGATTTGCTTTTTTATTTAATTCATCATAGGTAAGAGAGTACTTGCCGAATAACACGGCACTATTATTTGGCTTGCATTTAACTTGCTTTTCAAATAATACATGTATTGTATCTTGAGTATTCACTCCATCCTCCGCTTTTTCTCATTACGGCTTTGTAATACTAGGGCCTGTTTTTAATCGGGGACATCAGATGCTGCAAAATCAATGATTTATTAAACCTTTTGCTTGTTTTACAAGAGGTTAATTAAAGTATGGACAATAAAATGGAGTTATGCCAATTGGGGACGGCATAGACAGATAATAGAGTCATAGCTTGAACTGTAACTGACTTCTCATTGAATGGGATTTATTAATTAAATCATCAATGTGTAAGCACATTATAAATTTTTGACAGCCATAATTTGTATTAAACACAGGCGGCATAATCTCCCTAAAGTGAAAGAATTGATAATACTTAACAAGATTAGAATAGGTTTGAATAAAGACAAACTGCAAATTAGGGTTCAGCTTTATACTATGTTGTATTATTTCTCCCATCAGTAATGGTCCTATACCGTACTTTTGATATTCAGGTAAGACCATGAAAGTAGAAATTTCCGCCGAGTTATCTAAACGGGCCCCGTCATAAGAGAGGATGTCACATCCTAGGTCCCTATATTCACTGATGAGACAGGGTGTTTGTTTTTCTGAAATTTCGTGATATGCGGTGCCACGTATCATGCCGGCGAGCTTCCCATTAATGTATGCGCCAAAAGTATGTAACAGACTACCTTCATCATCTTTAAACTGCTTCGTGTTATGCTCCATGTTAGGGTGATTAATTTTAAGTATGTCTTGATAAACGTGATATCTTAGTTCAGCAATTTTCTTGAGATCTTCGTCATCTTGAATAAACTTAATGCTAGGAGTGTAATTGTCTTTTTTGTTTTCATTTAGCGATCTTATAGGGATAAATTGAGTGATTTCTACGTTGTAGTCTATAGATCGATTGGCAAAGCCAAATAAATGCATAAATTCATCACGATATTTTTGCACATCGGCAAACTGGTTGATATTACTCGTTGAGATCTGGGACCAAGCTTTGTTGATTTCCTGTTGGACCTCGGCGGTTAATTCCCTGTCATCTAACCTTATTCTGCCTTCTGCATCCAAATTGGGCGGTGTTGCTGAATAAAGCTCGTCCTTGAATAATCTATTCATTTGCTCAATGCAACTTTCGTCATTATTTTGTTCATGCATAATCTTAAGTAGCATGGACATATATAATGGAATCACTGGAATGGCAGAACTGGCTTGAGTCACTACCGCTTTATTGACAGAAACCAGGGCTTTGCCATTGATGTTTTGAAGCTTTTGGTTCAGTTTATATGCCGTTTGTTGTAGATGTTCTTTGGCTTTACCAATGGTTCCGCCTTTATAAATAGCATGAGACACTGGGGGACCAATATAACTATAGGCAACTGTTATTGCTCCCTCAGCCAATAGCTTTTCTTTACTTAAGAAGTCTATCCACATTTCCCAATCTTCACCACCCATTACGGCAATGGTGTTATTGACTTCCTCTTCTGTAGCAGGTTCTAAGGTAACCTCTTTCACTTCACTTTTAAATGGGTCAAGTGTTTTACTGGTAAAAGCACGGCCTATTGGCTTTAAGACAGAGCTAAATACTTGGCCTGTGATAGGATGGGTACGGCGTGGAGAGGCCAAACTATAAATAACGAGATCTACTGATTTTAAATCATTACGGATTAGTTCAGCTGCTTGTTGTTTCACTTCGTTTGAAAAAGCATCGCCATTAATGGTTTTCGCATAAATGCCGTGTTCATGGGCTATTTCTTCAAAAGAAGCTGTATTGTACCAACCAGGAGAAGCGGTATGTTTTTCATCTGCTGGTTTTTCATAAATGATGCCAATAGTTTTTGCTTGACTGCCAAAAGCAGCAGCTATACGACTGGCTAGACCATAGCCAGTAGATGCGCCTATCACTAAGACATTTTTAACGCCAGTAAATTGGCCTTCCTTTTTAATGTAGTTTACTTGCTCTTCGACGTTTTTATAACATCCTAAAGGATGCGCAGTGGTACAAATAAAGCCGAATATTTTAGGTTGTACTATCATCATTTTCATAACCTCACATAATTAATAGGCCTCTTGCAAAAGCTGAGGTTATGCAAGAGGTCTAACCTACGACTTTGTCGATCAATCGAACACTAAAATGAGCATCGTATATTTGCTTCTCATCCACCCACAGTGATGCTTTTGCCGTTGCTAACAATAAATTAGTTTCTTTTTCCAGGTTAACGATATCCATGGTATAAATAGAGCGAGTATGGGATGACAATATTTGTCCCCTATACTTCCAGTTTATTGTTGTTCCTATTGCCGGTGATTCAAAGGATGGATGACTAAAGTTCTCCCACCCAGGTTGTTGCATTAAATAAAATTGGAGCAACTGTAGCATTCCCTCTAAGCCTAATGAGCCAGGCTGCACTGGATCTTGATAGAAGTGACATTTGAAAAACCAATCATTGGGGTTAACATCTTTTTCTGCTCTGAGCAATCCTAAAGAGTGTTGTCCTTCGTGCTCCCAATAACCAGTAATACGATCTATCATTAATAAGCGATTTTTGGCAATATAAAGAGCGTTCTTGTGATAGCCATCACGTTCCATGTTCAAGTTTATCGTCAGATTAGATGGTCTGTGCACAACGGCTAACTGTGCTTCTGTGGTAGGCAATCCAACTTGTTGGGCTAAAGATTGTTTGGAGAAAAAGCCAAAAGTTGTTTGACCATCGGAGATTATTTTATTCTCACAAAGCGATTTGAAGCTGAACGTTTCAATGTCCATGTCACCAGCTGAAGAGAGATTCGCTACGTGGACCACGGTGGTCAGTGTACCGGATTGAGCTGATGGCAAGTCCCTGACGTGTAAGGTGCCCTCCAAGTTACGTACATAACGCTCATTATTACTTTGTAAGACAGTACCTATGTACAAAATAAGCCATCCTGAAGCTTGTAGTAATGCTTCGATGAACACACAAAAAGGCATCATAGGAGAATTATTTTCTTCGAAATACCATGCTTTGGGTGGTATGTCATATTCCATGCCGACTTCTGTTCCTGTTGTAAATGCGCTTTTCTCCCCCTGTAATGCGGTAATCCTACTCAAAAATTGATAGGGAGGGGCGGGCAAGCGTGCCATTTTTTTACCTTCATCATACTGATGATATTGTTGACCAAATGCAATGGCTTGCCTTCCAAGGGCCGACTCTAGAAATGTCCGGTAATCGAGTATGATGCCATCGCTATCTACAAGAGCTTTGGAGTCTCTTAGTTCTGAGGTGGTTAGTAATTCAGGCTCTTGTGAAAGCGGTGTATCCGGCACTAATCTAAGGCCAAATGATTTTATGTGATAAATTGGTTCCTCTTCAGAATTTTTAGCCAAGATATCTGCAATCACAGTGGGGTATGGCGTCAAATTAATTTCTTTAACATGAAGTTCATAAATCACTTTATTATGTGCCGGAGTGATTTGACCACGAGCAGAGTAGGAATATTCTTTATCGGTTATTACTTCAAATCTCCACCCATCTTTGTCTAGGGTAAGTCCCAGAGCTGCAAGATAAAATGCTAATGCTTGTATTGTGGCTTCTACAGATAATGTTCCAGGCAGTACGCTGTCATTCAAGAAATGGCATTTGAAAAACCAATCATTGGGGGTGACTTTTTGTATCGCACGTAAAAAACCACCATGGAACAGTCCTCCAGAGAGGGCAAAGTCTCTTATTTCATCAAGCATCAACAATGTTCCATTGGGGATACGCGGACTGTATCTATGGGTTTGACCGTATTCAAAACCAGAGCCAAAGCAGGAGAAGAGATCACCGTTGGCAAACGCTTCAATGTGTTCCCTTAAAAAGTGACTGCGTGTACATTGAACCTGAGGGTGGAATGGTTCATAGGCGACAGACTCGTTTTTATGTTGCCATTGAATTCCCCTTGAGTATTCCATTTCTTCTCTGGAAAAAAAGCCGACTTTTCCATTCCTTACTATAGCGATTAAGACATTGCCTACATAACAATCATATTCAATCTTGAATATTTTTTTCTCAATCAGCTTTGACACACGAATTTCATAGCGAATGGTTTCTCCTAAACAAGGCATAGGGCCTAATATTTTGAACTGACCTCCAATCATTCTATATAATAGTTTTTTATCTTTATTGATAAAATCCAGCCCAAGTCGGGATAATAAAAACATATGTCCCTGTGCTCCTTCGAGCATTAATCCAAGAGGCATTCTGTTTTCGAAAAGATACCATTTACTTGCATCAATATCAGTTTCTGTTGTAATGGTGTTCACCGCTGAATCAGCCTGATCAATGGACATAGCGAGTACCCGATCAACCATAAGAAATGGTGGTGCAGGTAACCTTATTCGATGAGGATAACTATCCATAGGTAAAAACTCTGCACCAAATACGGAAGAGATTTTTCCTGTGGCATGTTCTACTAGCTGTTCACGATTAAAGAGAAATACTTTTGGAGAAGGATTTAATTCTATAAGAGGGGATTGTGTATACGATTGATTTTTTTCCTCATTATGAGAGACCAATGAGATGTCGTCAGATGCTATGCTATGTTCAATTGCAGTTGCAGTATTCATTAATAGGGACATGACTTTTAAATAATGTAACAACTCAGTCTTTTGTTGCTCTATATAGCGCTGATGTAATTGAAGAATTACATCAGCGGCTTTGTGTTTTTGCATGATTTGGATACCTCTTTTATAGCATCATGATCATTTCTAAACCTTGGATCTCTAGGACTTGTGTACTTCCTGCAATAAGCATGAGGTGATATGTTGCACGAAAACCATCGCAAGAAAGGCAACGAAGCATACATTTCACTGAAGATTTTATGACCCCATGATGATGAATAATTATTTTTTTCACCTTCATTGGAAGACTAATTCGTTTGAAATATTTTTGGCCAAATAAACTGGCTACTTGAAATGCGCCATCTACTAATCCAGGATCGGTTATCCATTGATGGTGGTTTGGCCAATTTAACGTATCAATACCTCTTAATGTTGCTGTTGCTGTATTTTCTCCATACTGATCTAAAGAATGGATAAGATGAAAATCGGGACCATGAAACAGTTTTGACATGTCTCCATAGCACTCAGAGGCTTGCCACGGCCATTGACCAGCTCCTTCATTGAGCAGTAATTTCATTTCGTTCGCTTTTTCTTCATCACTTAATGAAACGGACATAGAACAGAATAACTTGCCTTCATCATCTTCAAGTTTCATCCGTATATCGTCGTCGTACTCATCATCGTGTTGAGAATTTTCACTGGCAATGAAGAATGCTTCGTTATCTAAGCTATCGAGCCTAATGCCACGATGTATTTTTAAATCAGAACAAATGATTTTTTTCATGTTAGGCACTTTATTCTTTGCAACGGTAACGAACCACTCCAAAATGAGACACATTGGGACAACGGGCTTGTCTTTAATAACATGGCTTTGTAAAAATGAATAACTGTCTTTATTTATAACGAAGCAATGTCTTCCCAGTTCTAATTCGTCTTTGCTCGCATGAGTACTATCAAGTAAATCACCGAGAACGATAGAGACTGGATATTTTTGTGTTAACTCCTCAATAAATAATGTTGTTCCTTGTTCTCTCGACAATAAACTTACGCCTCGCTCCCGAAATTGTTTACTAAGTTCTGGAGTGACCATGCCTCCTTCCCAGGCACCCCAATTAATTGATTTTACCAAGCATTGATCACCCCGACGCACTGCTTCATTTGTAGCAATTGTATTAAGTACTTGGTTGGCCATAGCATAGTCAGATTGACCTTTATTACCATAGCGAGCAACAACAGATGAAAATAGGCAAATTAAATTTAATGGCTGAGAGGCAAGTGCATCAAGTAATAAAGATAGTCCTTTTACTTTAGTATTGAAAACAGCTTTGAATTCTTCTTCCGATTTCTGAGCTATCATTTTATCTCGTAACACTCCGGCACCATGTATCAGTCCCTTTATTGCTCCATTTTTTTGAGTGATTTCAGTGATAACCGTTTTAAGATCATTTTCATTTAAGATATCCACTGCATAATAAGTTACTTTGCTGCCATTTTTTCGCAAAGCATCCATGGTTTTCTGTATCTCTCTATTGGTCAGAATTCGTCCTGATTCCTCCTCTAATTGTCGCGGTGTTACTGCTATTTGAGCCTGCTTATGCTGAAATAAAATACTCTTTAACTCTGTGGATGTTTGAGCTGATTTGCAATAATCAGGTTCATCTTGTAATGCGGTTCTGCCTAAGAGAATAAAGTGTAAAGGATATTGGGATGATAGGCTTTCGATGCACCATGAGGTGATGCCATGGCCTCCACCAGTGACGAGGACAACATCTCCCTCTGATAAGGATAATGATTGTGGTCGCTCATACTTAAGGTAAATATCCTCAACTTCTACGCGACGACCATTTTGCCCAAGTCCTACTTCCTTACTCTCTCCACCAAATAGTAGTTCTTCCGCCAGTCGCTTGGCAATCTCCTGAGGTGCTTGAGCGACACAATCAATATCAATCGCTTTGACAAAAACCTCGGGCCACTCAAATCGAGCTGTTCTGGCAAGCGAAATCAAGCCTCCAGACCATGAGCGTTGAGGATTTTCAGACGTTTGTCCCAGTCCCAAGCTGCCTCCAGTATCTTGGGCAATTACAACTGCTCCTCCTTTTTCAACTAAAGAAGCAATGGATTGGAAGAGTTTAAACGCAGTAAGATTAGCATTCATACTTTCTTCAGTTGAAGTGAACAGGGTCAGACCATCCAGATAGATAATGGTGGGCTTTTCTCCAGCTATTTCTTTGGGATGATCGACCTCGAAGGTGTTTACTCCTTGGCCACGTAAAAGGTTAGCCAATTGAGTTGAAATGCCTCTTTTGTCTTTTATTATAAAACAATGATTTCCTATTAAACCTGGCATAGCCTTTTGGCTAAGTGAAGTTTGTATCAGATGTTGTCCTAGACGAAAATCACTTTGCGGAAGAGGTACGTTGTTTGTAGTTGCTAATGGTTGAGTTACTTCTTCCTTTGGGTGAGTTACCTCCTCTTTTGGTTGCCCAGAGGCAATAGGATTCTCCAAGTAGTCTTTTAATTGTCCTAAAGTTTTCAGTGCAGCTAACTGCATAGGATCTAGTTCAGGCAGGTTAGGGATTTTTCCTTTAATTGCAGAGAATATTTCCACACGTTTGATTGAGTCGATACCCAGATCAGCTTCCATTTCCATGTCCAATTTGAGCATTTCTTGGGGATAGCCTGTTTCTTCGGCAATAATTGCGAGAATATCCTGGGTGATATCCCTGTGTTGTATTTGTGGCATAGATACTAATTCGGGTGTTAAGGGCTGTGGTATTTTGGGAGTTCTCGATACCGTAGTTTGCGCTTCTATTTTTTGTTCCATCTGAGATTGATTTGCCAAATAGTTTTTTAATTGTTCCAGAGTCTTCAGCGTAGCTAATTGCATGGGATCTAGTTCAGGCAGGTTAGGGATTTTTCCTTTAATTGCAGAGAATATTTCCACACGTTTGATTGAATCGATACCCAGATCAGCCTCCATTTCCATGTCCAATTTGAGCATTTCTTGGGGATAACCTGTTTCTTCGGCAATAATTGCGAGAATATCCTGGGTGATATCCCGGTGTTGTGTTTGTGGTACAGATACTAATTCGGGTGTTACAGGCTGTGATATTTTTGGTATGGTCGGTACCATAGTTGGCATCTCTATTTTTTGTTCCACTTGAGATTGATTTGCCAAATAATTCATTAACTCTTCCAGGGTTTTTAGTGTAGCTAACAGCATAGGATCTAGTTCTGGCAAGTTAGGAATTCTTGCTTTAATTACGGAGAGAATTTCTACTCGTTTGATTGAATCAATCCCTAGATCAGCCTCCATTTCCATATCCAATCGTAACATTTCTTTGGGGTAGCCTGTTTCTTGAGTAATAACATCAAGCACCGCATTAGCAATCTGATCGTGTTCTTCTTCTTTTGATGCATTGTAAGGTTTGCTTTCTGTACTTATTGTAATTTCAGGTTTTTTTTCAGCCATATTAAATGGGATTATTGGTTGGTTTGGCTCTTGATTCAGTTCACTTATTTTTGCTACCTGTTCTTTGGGAATCTGAATGTTGCTGGCACTTTGTTCATTAACAGGTAAAAACTTATGAGTGCTATTTTCTCCTTGGTGTTGATGAATTTGCTGTAAGGTCTGTTCCATAATATGCAGAAAGGCATTATGTGATTCAGCGGTTGATTTTTGATAAATCTCATATTCCCTTGTGATATTCTCTTGAATCGCTTCAAGGAGGGTGATAATCGAGGATTGCTTTTTATCGGTATCATTCATGGAAGTAGTCCTTTGTGGTTCACTAGGAGTAGTATTTGTTTCACTCGATATAGTTAGTTGCGAAAGAAGTCTGTTAATATTGGGCTGAACAAGTGGCTCTATGTTGTTGACATTATTAACTGCCTCTTGTTTCTCTATCTGTTCCATAGGAGGGGTAGCAGGTTTTTTTAGTGGAGGAACAATAGGCTTAACATTAGTGCCATTGATAAGAATTCTATGTTTCTTAGCGGTTAATGCTTCTGGTTCTTGTGGCATAGCAAATGCTGAAAACAATAGGTTCATATCCAATGGAACGCCTAAGACAGCCAGTTGACCAAGTGTTCGTAACAGGGAGGTCACGCCATGCTCACTTTTATGATCTATTGCGACACTTTGGATATTTTTTCCAGCTAAGATTGTTTCTGTGAGGCGAGATAAGACAGAGCCCGGGCCAATTTCTACAAATGTTCTAACTCCATCAGCATACATGGACAGAATCATTTCATTAAAGCGGACAGAATTTGCCAATGAGTTAGCTAAGGTATTTTTTATCTCCTCGCGTTGGTGCTGTTTGCCATATAAATTAGAATAGACAGGTAACTTTAAAGGATTAAAAGGTATGGTTTCTATGTATTTTCTAAATTCTTTTGAGGCATATTCCATTATTGGTGAATGAAATGCATTAGACACTGGTAATACAGCGCATGAAATCTTATGTTGCATCAATAAATTGGCAGCCTTATTAATATCCTCTTTTTTTCCGGATAAGATGAGCTCTTTGGGACTGTTATAATTGGCAATAGTTAAGGGGAGTTGCCATTCTTTTAGATGTGCTTGTGTTTCTTCAACAGGGTGGAGTACTGCTAGCATTGCACCAGGTTCAGCTCCATTACTTTGAGACATCAATTCACCACGTGTGCGGGCAATTTTTACCAGTGTTTCAAAGTCATATGAGCCTGCATAGGCAAGAGCGACTAATTCGCCGAAGCTATGGCCGGCTACACAATCAGGTTTAATATTTAGTTCGTTCAATAAAGCAACTTGTGAATAGGCCATTGCGGCTATAGCAGGTTGTGACCAAACTGTATTGTTAATGAGTTCATTTTGTTTCTTTATTTCGTCACTAGTGAATGCTGGCTTGGGGAATACCACTTCGTGCAATAGACTATTCTTGTCCAATTGAATTTTTGCCGTTTTGTCCCAGATTTTTCGAGGTGAATCGAAATTCATTGCAATCTCAGCCCCCATATTGAGGTATTGACTGCCCTGCCCCGAAAAAATAAAAGCAAGCTTTCCTGTTTTAGGACCGAATGCATAATAACAGTCTTGTTCTGCTAATGGTGACTCGGCATTCATTTCTATATGCTGTACTACTTTAGAAAGCTTTTCTTTCAATTCATTATTATTTTTAGCGAGAATAGCGACACGATAATTTCTTTGATAATTAAAATCCTGAAAAGATTTGCGGGCACGATGAGCTGTATAGGCCTCGTCAAAAGTTTGTGATTCATCAACTATCTTACGACAATCAGCAACTAAATTGTGCGTCGTGTCAGCTGATAGCAGGAGTAAATGACTATCGACTGAATTGATTCGTAATGCTTTTTTACCGGTGCCTTCATATTCTTCTACCGTAATATGAAAGTTAGTACCACCAAAGCCAAAAGAACTAACTGATGCTCGTCTAGGTGTAGTACCGTCTTTAACCCATGGCTTGGCTGAAGTATTTAAATAGAAGGGAGAGTTTTCAATATCTAAGTTAGGATTAGGTTGTTCTACTTTTAGGGTAGGGGGTAATACTTTATGGTGCAATGCCATAACGATTTTAAATAAGCTTGCAGCTCCCGCAGCTCCCTTCGTATGCCCAATCTGGGACTTAACACTACCTAGTGCACACCATTGTTTTTTCTTAGGCTCATCCAGTTCAAAAATTTTTTTGAGCGATTTAAATTCTTCAGTATCACCTGCTCTAGTACCTGTGCCATGTGCTTCCACTAAATCGACAGTACTTGGTGGATATGCTGCCATAGCATAAGCATTCTTTAATGCTACAGCTTGCCCCTCGGCAACAGGCGCATAGATACTCTTAGAGCGGCCATCTGAAGAACTACCAATTCCTCGGATCACTGCGTAGATATGATTTCCATCTTTTTCTGCATCCTCTAATCGTTTCAATGCTAACAAACTTAGCCCTTCACCCAAGAGAGTTCCATCTGCTTTGGCGGAAAATGGCCGACATTCTTCAGAAGGGGACAATGCGGGTGTTTTACTAAAACACATATAGGTTTGGATATCATTTAAAGTATCAACACCTCCAATCACAACAAGATCCGATTGATTTACTCTGAGCTCATTAATTCCCATGGATAGCGCGGCTAATGAGCTGGCACATGCTGCATCGGTAGTGCAATTGGTTCCTCCAAAATTTAATCTATTAGCAATGCGTCCTGCAATTACGTTCATTAATAAGCCAGGGAAAGTGCTTTCGGTCCAGGGAGGGAGATGCTCACAAATTCGATCGCAAATTTCTTTTATTTGTGTTTCATCCAATCCATGTTCCCTCATTGCCTTGCTCCATAGAGGGCGGTATTGGCGATTTGATACTGGTGGAATAGACTCAAGCATACAGGTGGCGCCCAATATTACTGATGCTCGGGAAAGATTGACATCAAAAAATTTTCCATCAAATGTATCTTTAAGAACTTCTTTTGCAACAATGAGGGCAAGTAGTTGAGAGGTATCTGTGGAGATAATATTTTGTGGGGGCATACCCCATTCTATGGGATCAAATTCGATATGAGGTAGAAAAGCTCCGCGGCGACAATAAGTTTTATCAATTGCTTTGGGATCTTTATCGTAATAATCTGTGATATTCCAATGATCAGGTGGGATTTCAGTAATCAGATCTTTTCCTGTTATAATATTGCTCCAGAATTCAGTCGCATTGCGCGCTCCAGGAAAGATACCACTGACACCGACTACTGCAATTCGAATCAATTCACTTTTAGGCTGCATCGCTTGTCCTCACTAACAACGTAACTAGTTGAAAAACAAGTCCTTTTTATGAGTTGCTCTTCCTTGATTCTTGCGTTTTTCACATAATTGTACAAACAAATCAAATCGTCATGCTTTGGTTCGCTTTATCATATAAAATAGTTAATTCTGAGAGGAAAAACTTCAAATTGGCGTTTTACCTATGAGGTATCACTAATCTATAGTAAGAAAAATAAACTTTTGTCAGACGTAATGTACCACTTGCAACAGCAAACCTATTAACATTATTTGTAGTAAAATTGATCAAATAAGTCAACAAAAATACAATATATTTTTTTGCATTGCACCATTTTTTTGATTTTGGATTCTTTGTCATAACTGTTCTCGTAATGGTGTCAACTTAAACCGCGCGGCTCGAATACAGAGTATAAATAATTAAAACTTGGGCAAAATTTTGTCTAAAAACTTAGGCAAATACCAATTCCAACTTTCTAAAAGAGCCATGGTTGCAGGTACTAAGATAGTACGGATTAGAAAAGCATCTACAAAAATAGCAACCGCTATGCCAAGGCCAAAAGCTTTTACCATGAGTACATCGGCAACTAAAAATGACGAACAAAGTACAATAACTATTATTGCTGCACTGGTAATAATACGGCTGCTTTTCTCTATACCGAAAATAATACTACTCTTATTATCTTTACTGTGTTCATAAGACTCTTTTATTCTAGATAGTAGAAATACTTCATAATCCATTGAAAAGCCGAATAAAGCACAGAAAATAATGACTAACAAGCTAATATCTAATAAACCTTGGGCTTGGAAATTAAGTAAATGAGATAAGTATCCATCTTGAAATACTAAAACTAAAGCTCCATAACAAGCACTAAGGCTCAATAAATTCATCAGAATTGCTTTAAAGGGTAAGAAGATTGAGCGTAGTAATAGCAGAAGAATGAGATAACTAAAGACCATAATCCATAAAACGGCATAAGGAAGGATGCGATAAATCGTTGTTAATACTTCTTTATTAGTTACCGGTTTTCCTGTTAATTTGATGATTAATCCATGAGGTGTTTTCATTTGTTCTAACTTAGTAATTAATTCTTTTGTCTGAGCTGAGTTGACAGGATACTTGCTTACTATAGTGATCACAGTGGCATGATTATGAGTCGTTGTAGATAATAGTTTTTTTACATCTTCCTGGTCTCTACTTTGCTTTAAATGGTATAGATCATAATATTGGTTTTTGGTTAAATCCGAATTTCCAGTGACTATGCTATTTACTTTTTTAATGTCTGGATTCTTTTTCAATGTCTGTGCAAAGTCATATAAATGATAAATATTATTTTTAGATAAAATAGATGAGGATGGTGATTTTACCACCATTAAAATTGGGGTTAATTCATTGATATCAAATCGCTTGGCATAGGTATCATAAAATTCTCTATTCACTGATTTTTCTGGGAATATTTTATAGTCAGATAACCCAAATATGACGTTTAAAAATGGGTATCCCAATAGTAATAAAAAGATAAGAACCGAAATGAATGATAAAAGTGGACGATGTACTACTTTTTCTGCTATCCAATGCCACATACTAAAACTGCTTTCTTGGTTATTTTTGTTCCTTCTCACCGAAAGAAAATTAATTTTGGTATGTAAAACGGAGAGAATTGCGGGCAATAATGAAATTGCCATTAACATCGCTGCTAGTACCGCAACTACTCCTCCTACAGCAACAGAAAAAAGTATGTTAATAGGAAATAAAAATAAGGCGCTAAGGCTTGCGAGTACAGCAAGGCCACTGAAAAAAATAGCTTTTCCTGCACGAGCTTGAGTTATAGCAATTGCCTCAATTGGCTCTATACCATTTTTGAGTTCATCACGAAAACGACTGATAACAAATAAGGCATAATCCAAACTAAGACAAAGACCTAATAATAAGGCAATATTTAAAGTAAATATGGATAGAGTGAAGTAATGGCCTATAAAAAAAAGAGTAGTCAGTATAATGAGAGCACATCCTCCTCCCAGCACAATTGGGAGAACAGCGGCTACTAAAGAGCCAAAAACAAAGAGCAGGGTAATGATTGCCACAGGAGTGGCAATCATATCTGCCTTATAAAGATCAATCTGTGTTTGTTTATTAACACTTTCTATAAAAAAAGGTTCTCCTCCTGTGTGTACGGTCATGTGTGATGGTGCTTTTATTGAGGCCTTAAGTTTAGCGAATAAATTATCAGGAATTGGTTTGGTTGATTTAATGACTATGACAACATAAGCCGTATGTTTGTCTTTAGATGTTTGTTGTTTTTTACTTGGATAAATAATTTCATGTTTGAGTGGGAAATCTTCTAAATCAGATAGTGATTGCTTTATTTTTTTGAGAAATAGGGGGTTAGAGGTTAAAAGCTTTGAGCTATGATACATTACCAAGATGTTATTCTTATTATCATAACCTAATTGTTTATTCATATAGTGCTCTGCTGCCGCACTAGATGAATGTTCATCAATAAAGCCCGTTGTCTTAAACGGAGTTATTAGTTTAGGCAAGAAGGGAAGACATGATAAAATAGCCATCGTCCATAAAATAATGACAATCCAACGAAAGCGATAAATAAATTTTCCCAATCGGTAAAATTTTGCATTTTCCATTTATTAGAGAGTTCCTTTTCGATGTATTCAGTGATGGCGAAATGTTGCGTTCGTTACTTAAACATATAGACTAGATTTATTGCATATGCTTGGTTTTCAGTGTTTTTTTTTGAATAATTAATGTGAGTTCGGCACAAAAATAATGAGGAGCAGGGGGGCCTGCTACAAAGTAAAATCCTCACCTAAATAAACAGCTCTTACCTGTTTATTAGCTAGAATTACTTCTGGTGTTCCTTCACATAAGATTTTTCCTTGGCTAACTATGTAGGCTCGTTCACAAATGTCTAGTGTTTCTCTGACATTATGATCGGTGATTAACACTCCAATGTTTTTATCACATAAATGTTGAATTATTGTTTTTATATCGATTACAGAAATAGGATCTACACCGGCAAAAGGTTCATCAAGTAAAATGAAAGATGGTTCTATGGCTAGTGCTCTTGCGATCTCAACACGCCTTCTTTCTCCCCCAGATAATGCCATACCTAAGCTATTAGTCAGATGGGATATATGAAATTCTTGTAGTAATAGATCTAATTTTTCCTCTCGAGCCTGCTCATTTAATTCAGGTCTTAATTCGAGAATAGCCATTATATTTTCAGCCACTGTAAGTTTACGAAATACAGAGGCTTCTTGGGGAAGGTAACTAATACCTAATCGTGCTCTTTGATGCATGGCATCATGAGTAATATCATGATCATTAAGAATAATTTGTCCTTCATCACAAGATTGTAGGCCTACTATCATATAAAAACAGGTAGTTTTACCTGCCCCATTCGGGCCTAATAAACCGACACATTCCCCTTTTTTAATAAGGACACTCACACCATTAACAACAGTTCGGGATTTAAATGATTTTTTTAAGTTTTTAGCTTCTAATTGGCTCATAATGCTTTTTTCTCGGGGTAGAGAATGATTACCGTTCTTGTTTTTTCATTTCCTTGCGATACAACATGATGTTTTAGAGTATCATAAGTTATTTTTGCGGCAGATAAAGAATTAGAACCTTGTTCAACGCGCGCATTGCCAATCAATTCGATAAGGTGGCGCAAGGGATAGTAACGAATAGTATCGGCATAGGCGTGAAACATCGGTTTATTAGGATCAGTTTGTGTCCAATAATGAGCTTGCTTTCCTTTAGAACCATTAGCTATAGCTAAAGTGAGCTGATTTTTAGTATTACCTTGAGTTACAGCATTATGTGCGTGCAGATTAGTTGTTCCTTGAATAAACTCTACATTCCCGGTGTATGTTCCTTTATGAGCTAGCTGGTTTAAGTCAGCTGAGTCTGCAGTTACATGCATTACCTTTTCTTGATCAGAAGAGAGGGCAAAGCCTAGAGTAGAGACTGTTATAAAGAATAACAATAAACAGCATTTAACCTTTAGCTGGCGCATAACTTCCTCTAGCTTGATGGAGTAGTTCGACTCGTTTTTCATCTAGGTACGCGTTCATCCCTGTAGATTCCACTATATTGCCTGGCTGTTCAAATGTTACGAAAAGGTCTGTCGTTGCCTTTTTTTCTTTAGGAAAATAAGTAACTTCTTCCGTTTTTAACGTACTTTCTTGAGTTTTACTGCCTGGATTTTGATGAACAATAACCTGTTTGCTAAAAATAATTTTTTGACCACCATTCAATGACTTTGCTTTTTTTGAGCGAATTTCCCAAGCAGGTTGGTCCTCTTGAGCAATAACAATATGAGGAGTTTGAAACAAATGAATGTTTCCTTTGGGAATATGTTGCATCAAAGGAGCTGTTAGCAAATTAGTTAATAAACCCTCACTATTGAATTGGCGCACAGTTAACTGGGATACAGTGGTATCTACAGTTGAAGACAAGGTGTCGCCATCTAATTTGGTTATTGATTCCATATTGACATAATACCAACCAGAAACAGTCAGTATGATCAGAGTAAACAGTAACCAAATAGTTTGTTTGACTGCATTCATGTTTTTAAATAACCCGCTAAAGCTAAATCGGCTTTATCTTGCGCATTTAGAATTAAGTCACAAAGTTCTCTAACTGCTCCGCTACCACCAGAATGCTCCGTTTGCCAGTAGGCAAATTCTTTAACCTGACGTACTGCATTAGCTACTGCAACTCCAAGTCCCACTTGTTGAATGAGTGGTAAATCAGGTAGATCATCCCCTATATAAGCGATTTGTTCATCTCTTAAATCGAGATGTTTTTTTAGTTGTTGATAGGCATTACGTTTATCTACTTGCCCTTTATAATAGTGAGTGATGCCTAACTGCTGCATTCGATGATCAACTACTGCATTACGAGCTGTAGTAATGACGGCAACCTCAATACCAGCAGCCATTAATAATTTTAACCCCATGCCATCCTGCACATGAAATGATTTTAACTCATTGCCATTATTATCTATGTACAACATGCCATTAGTGAGCACTCCATCAACATCACAGATAAGACATTTGATTTTTTTTGCTTTTTCTAATAATTCGTTCATTTTTTTCTCTATACTAAAATACGCCAGCTTTTAACAAATCATGTAAATGAAGTACGGCATGAGGCCTATTACTATCATCTATCACTACTAATGAGGTAATACTATGTTTTTGCATGATAGCTAGGGCTTCTGCTGCAAGCATGCCCTTAGGGATAGTTCTTGCATTTTGAGTCATAACTTCTTTAATTTGCGTTGTATTGATATCGAATTGACGTGTTAGTGTTCGTCGTACATCTCCATCGGTATAAACGCCAACTAAGTAACCGTGGTTATCAACAACACAAGTCATACCAAGTTTCTTATCTGTGACCTCAATTAATGCCTCACTAACTGTGGCATTTTGACTTGTGATGGGTAATTGATCCCCCGTATGATATAGCTCATCAATACGTAGTAATAATTTTTTCCCTAGAGAACCACCTGGGTGTGATAAAGCGAAATCTTCGGCACTAAACCCTCTAGCTTGTAGCAGTGCTATGGCGAGGGCATCTCCCATCACCAAAGAGACAGTAGTACTTGTTGTTGGAGCAAGTCCTAAAGGACAGGCTTCTTGCTTAATACTAACGTCTAAATTCACGTCTGCTATTTTGGCCAAAATAGACTCAGCATTGCCCGTCAGTGCAATAAGGGGTACTTCCATGCGTTTTAATAAAGGAAGTAGGGTCACAATTTCATTGGTGTTTCCTGAATTAGAAATTGCAACAACAATATCTTGCTGTGTAATCATACCTAGATCGCCATGGCTGGCTTCTCCTGGATGCATAAAAAAAGCGGGGCTGCCTGTACTTGAAAAAGTAGCTGCTAGCTTGTTAGCAATATGGCCTGACTTACCCATGCCTGTTACTACAATACGTCCTTTGCAAGCTAATAACAGCTCACAGGCTTTTTCAAAATTACTATCGATTCGTTGTGTTAACTCAAAGACAGCTTGTGCTTCAGTCTCAATAACTGCTAGTCCAAGTGTGCAAAAATTCATAGCCTATTTGTTCTGTTTTTGTGTATTTTTCATTCTAACACAATGTTTTTAATTGGTGCATCCTTATTTTTCATATTGAGATAAAACAGTGAGGTCTATTTACTCCTTGATTGGGGCATGGAAGAATGAAACAAGTTAGAGAATAATTATTTAAACAAAGACCTAAAAATTAGTATTCAACTGCTTTGAAAAAATTGAATAAATGTTTGACTCACGGCTAAAAAAAAGGCATCTTGAAGCTTATGCATATTTAAAGATTGGGTAAGTACTATGACTAATGCAATAAAGCCTAACAGTAAAGCTTCTTTCCTTAGTTGGTTTAGCTTAAATAATAGATTTATAGATAGTCCTCTGGCTTCACAAAAATGGGACAAGGAAGTGATGAGTTCTCCTGTCTTTAGTGAAGCAATTATTAAGAGCAGAAGCGTCCAAAAAATACACAAACGGATTGAAACACAAATTATTCATGACTATGCAGATTTGTTAGACATTCCATTAAGAAGAGCATTTCAAAAAATAAAAAGAA
>DAIAOV010000045.1 GCA_027437055.1 Legionella sp.
AAAATAAAAGTAATATACATTCAGTTCGTTCAGAACCACTAAGGGCAGGGACCTTTGGTCAAGATCTAATACAGCAAGAACAATGGGAGATCTTGTCAAAGCAAGTGGAAAATGAATTAGTCTACATGCTGAAAAAAGAAGTCCCTTTATATCTGATTTATGAATACATAAGGTTAATGCGCCAAGATATTGCAAAACATTTAATGCATAAAGGCTTAAGAGAGTTCGGACGAATTAGAACCCATGATCGAGATGATTCTTATTCTAAAGAGAAGATATCAGGGACTAAATGCCCTGCTTATCTTTTCGAAAAATTAGTCAAGGTAGTTACCCCCCACGAGGGTAAGTTTGAAGTGTTGACTGAAGGAACAGACGATATTAGAAAATATATGTACTATTATGATGGAACTAATATTATCTCCAGCGCCCAACTTGTATCAGATGAATCCTTTAAATTGGTTATTCATAAAGCGGTCAAAGAGGGACTTGAAGAGATAGTTTGTATTCAATCTTTTTATCCCCCTCAAAATACCGAAGAGGAATACATTCAATTCTTACAAAAGAAAGATGGATTCCTTGAAGGAATACGTAACTCCGATGACAAAGAATATATTTTAACCCAATTAGGTGAGTTGACTTATAGTTTATCAAGACAACTTTTATTAGTTAGAGGTTCAGCTTCTGCTTCAGAATGGCTAACCAGAGCAGTCTGTCGTTGGAAAAACATTGGTGAAGTAGGATTACTAAGAATAACAGAGGAACAAATTCCTTTCGATATCTATGCGCAAGTACAAACGGACAAAAAACAATATATATTTGATTTTGTTAGCAGTTTAAAAGCCTCTCTTGTTCCTATTAACACAAGAGAAGAAGTATATGATGATAAAACCAATATTTCATTACCAGATGCCATAAAATTAGGTAAAGCCGATTTAGTTCATCAAGCGATAACACGTGGACAAGATCCTGATGCAGCCTATGAGGGAGCCACTCCACTGCATCATGCTATTTTGTCAGGCTGTATTGCTACAGCCAATGCACTTATCCTGCGTGGGGCTGATATCAAAATCCCCACTGAAGACGGCATTGATTCTCTTTTTTTGGCTGTCGATATGAATGTTATAGAAATTGTGGAACAACTACTTCGTTTTGGAGCAAATCCCAATGTAACCGCTCCTAATGGTTTATTCCCTTTAGTGATTGCAGCAAGAAAAGATAAATGCCAAGTAGTAGATAAGCTTCTTTCTCACGGAGCAGAGCCTTTACAATCCTTACCAGATGGGACTACTGCATTAGACTATGCTCGTTCATTCCAAATTTTAAGCCGTTTAATAGAGGCGAGCCTATCATCTCATGCCACGGTCTCACCAGAATGGCGATTAATGTTTGCTGTCTATCAGAATGATATAGAAGCGGTTCGCTCTCTAGTTAAAGAAGGCGTTGACATTAATATGAGTACACTTGCGGGATGGACTCCATTATTGTTAGCTTTTGAAAGAGATAATACTGAACTTGTTGTTGAATTGGTAAAAATTGGAGCAAAAAATGCAGATCGACTGCAACCAGATCAACCATTAACAATGATGCAGCAGGTTATCGCGAGAGGGGATCGCCAGAAAGATATAAAAGAAATAATTCAGGCATTAATTCAAGCTGGCGCGAATGTTAGACAAAGCATTCCTCTCAATTTTTTTGATACGTCTAAGAGAGGGAGGACCTTGATCGAGACTGTTTTAACTACTATTCAGTGTGAGCTCATTCCTACCTTGCTAGATCATGGGTTAAATATTAATGAAAGCTCTCGCGAAAATGGCCGATATACCCCGCTAGGATTTGTCTTAGAACAATATTCACATCTAAGCATACCGGAGAGACAAAAATATGAGCACGTTTATTTTCAAACAATACAAACTTTAGTAAGCGCAGGGGCAGATCCTAATCTGCGTATTAACGATGAACTTCCAGCATTTTTACAAGCAATACAAATAAAAGCGCCCGCAATAATTGACTATTTTGTAAGAAAAGGGGTTGATATTAATATTTGTTACGAAAATATAAAATATCAGGATAGATCTTTTACGCCTTTACAGTATGCGATCATGAGCGGTGCTAATATACAATTAATAACAATGCTTATAGAAAAGCTAGGAGCTGATGTAGATTTAGCTCCGGAGGATAGTTGGCCGCCTGTCTTCTGGGCAGTATTTAATAATGATAAGGACATGGTGGATTTATTAATTGACCATCAAGTAGACGTGAATTGTGCTAATCATGACTATATTGATCCACTTAGCTTTGCTATTTTATATGGAAACAATGACATAGCAGAAAAACTAATTCAGGCAGGAGCGAAATTAAAATCTAATGTACCAGTTTCTGTTGACTCTATCCTTTTGCAAGCTGAATCTTATGGCATTGAAGCTCAGGTAAACTCTTTGCTACAAAAAGTTATTGATCCTTCTTTACCTGATGAAATAGAAATATCCCATCTTGAGTTATCAATTCTTTTAGGTCATAAAGAATTAACTACTATGTTGATTAATAAAGGTTGCAACATAGATCGCAACGCAGTCCAATTATCGCGGGAATTAGCCGAGATAAGCGGAAATAACGACATGTTAGAATTACTCTCTAAATATTCATCACCAAGTTCAATAGGATTTTTCCGTGCAATTGGGCAGAGTGTCCCTGAGCCAGCTCCAGACATTGCTATTGAGTCGGAGTTTGCTCCCCAGTTATTGACTCATAAATAGGATGTGCATTAGAAATCCAGAGGGAGGTCTTGTTTCTTGCTCTTTTCAGTAAAAGGCAAAAAAAACAAGACTGCTCCCTTTATGCCTGCCAATGCCTTGCCCGACCTACTTTGGTATAAAAAAGCAATGGATGTGTAATTTATTTACTTACTGGCTGTTGTTGCGTGATACAATGAATGCCTCCACCGCCGGCAAATACATCAAGAGCATCAATTTGAGTAATCTTATAGCCAGGAAATATCTCGGTAAACAGTTGGTAAGCGGCTTTATCATAAAGCTCATGACCAAAAGCAGGCATCACTATACCTTGATTGGCTAGATAAAAATTAATATAAGATAAGGTGAGGCGTTCGCCATCAAGATAGGTCGCTGGTGGTTGCTCCACGGTATAGACTTCTAATAAACGGCCTTTTGCATCTTTAGATGATTTAAGAATTTCATAGTTTTCTTGCAGTCTGTGGTAGTTCGGGTCTTGTTGGTCTTTAGTGATAAGACACAAAACCTTTCCTGGGGCTATAAAGCAGGCTATTTCATCAATATGTCCATCTGTTTCATCACCTAATAACCCTTGATTTAACCAAATAATTTGTTTGCAACCTAAATAGTCAAAGAGGTATTGCTCTATAGTTTGCTGTGATAGATTAGGATTTCGATTGGGATTAAGCAAACACTCTCTACTCGTTAAAATGGTTCCTTCGCCATCGACGTGGAAAGAGCCACCTTCCATTACCAATGGTGCATGGAAATAATGGGCATGAGTTAACTCTAACACTGCAGAAGCAATTTGATTGTCTAGAGCACAGTCAGGATAATTGCCCCCCCATGCATTATGGATCCAATCAACGCCAGCTAATTTTTGATTCTGATCTAGTAAAAAAGTAGGGCCTGTATCCCTTGTCCATGAATCATTAATTGGAAGAGTGATCATGCTAATGCGTTCATTACAGTACGGTTTTGCTGACTCTTCATCGCTTGGATTGACTAACAGAGTGACAGGTTCGAATTGTGCTATCGCTTGGGCTACGCGCGCATAAGAGGAGCGAGCACGTTCCAGTCCTATTTTAGACCAGGTGTCCAGATGACAAGGCCATGCCATCCAGCATCGTTCATGGGTATGCCATTCAGCTGGCATAGAAAATCCTGCTTGCTTTGGTGTGTTATTCATTAAGGTCTACGTCCATCAAGATAAGTTAATTGGGAAAAGATACTTCTTAATTCATTAAGATAAGAAATCATCATTTCTTTGGGCAATTCCGCTTGAATTAACTGCTTTTCATAGGATTGAATCAGCTTTTTAGTATCAAAATGAGCTAAATTCAATACATTAGTTACCGTATCCCCACTGACTAAATCATTTAGTTCAAATTGCCCATCATCAAAAAGTTTTACATCTAGAGAGTTAGTGTCGCCAAATAAATTATGCAAATTACCAAGTATCTCTTGGTAAGCACCTACTAAGAAAAAGCCTATAGCATAAGGATTATTTTCATTATACGGTGGTAGCAACAACGTTGGCATAACACAGGAACTACCGGGATACAACTTGAGGGTACCGTCAGAATCACACGTTAAATCTTGCAGAATGCTATGCATACTTGGTGGCTCAGTTAACTGAGAAATGGGAGCCACAGGAAAAATTTGTCCTATAGCCCAGGCGTCAGGAATAGATTGGAAGAAAGAAATGTTGCAAAAGATTTTTGCAGCCATGGCTTCATTTATTTTTTGTAATAAAGCGTGGTCTGTTGGATTTTCTTCATCCAATCGTTCTTTTAATTCCATGCAGATATTAGTATAAAATGCCTCAACTTTAGCTTTGTCTTGTAAACTGATCACTCCATGTTTAAATAAAGAGTGAGCTTCACTTAGCGAGTGTTCTGCATAGTTGTATATTTCTAATGGTGAGCTATCTGTAATCGCTTGATAAGTATCATAAATATCGCGAATGACATGAGAGTCTTCTTCATCTATTTCAGGCAGAACAGGCGCTTTATCAATGAGCTCTACATCAGTAATATTGGAGATGAGTACTGCATGATGGGCAGTTAGGGCTCTTCCTGATTCGGAGATGATATTGGGCTCTGGTACTTCAGCGTCTTGGCATAAATGTTTTAAAGATAACAAAATATGTGTGGCGTATTCGCTGAGATTGTAGTTCATGGAACAACCTTTATTGGCACGAGTGCCTTCATAATCAACACTAAGCCCCCCACCTACGTCAATAGTATCAATTGGCGCATTTAATTGGCGTAACTCCACATAATATCGAGCAACTTCTTGCATGCAGTGACGAATGTCATGGATGTTGGCAATTTGTGAGCCCAGGTGGCAATGCATTAACTGGAGGCAATCGAGCATATCATTGGCTTTTAGCTGGTTGATTAACTCCAACACTTGTTTTGCATTTAAACCGAATTTTGATTTTGCACCGCCAGTATTTTCCCATTTGCCTGCACTTTTGCTGACTAAACGAATACGTACACCAAGAGTAGGCTTGACTTGCAAACGGGCTGCTTCATTTAAAATGATATCCAACTCGGATTTTTTTTCAATAACAATAAAAACAGTATGCCCCATTTGCTGCGCTATTAAAGCGGTACGTATGTAGCTGCTGTCTTTATATCCATTACACACTATAGTATTACATTGGTCTCCCAACATCCCTATAACGGCCATAAGTTCTGGTTTACTGCCAGCTTCAAGTCCTATCTTGTTATCAGGTGATTTTAATAGCTCTCTAACAACACTTTGTTCCTGATTTACTTTGATAGGGTAAACCAATTTGTACGTGCCGGAATATTCGGTATCTTCTCGTGCTTGGGTAAAGGCTTGATAAATACGATGTACGCGATCATGTAAAATATCGCTGCAGCGAATTAGAAGAGGTAAATGCAATCCTAATCTTTGCGCTGCATCTACAATTGCTTGTAATTCAACCCCTTTTTTCCCCGACTTTCTGCTGATTTCGATATTCCCCTTGGGATTGATGCTGAAATATCCTTCACCCCAATTTTCAATGTTATACAAGTTTTCGTCTGTAAATTCTTTGCTGTTCATTATCTCTGTTCCAAAATGGATTAACCCGGCCTAATACCCCTTATCATTGTATTGTTGTCTGATTGCTGTGTTACCAGTGTTTCAACGTATATATCGGTATGTAAAACTCGTCTGTTAAAACACTGGCTTTGGCGTTCAGAAACAATTTACTCGTTACGCAATGGGTTTAATTAATTCTTGATAGGTCGCTGGCTCACGTTGTTGAGCAAATGGGAATAATCGCCCCCATAAAGCGCGTAGATCAAAATCTAATTCGGCCACCAACACCGCGGGTTTGTTGCGAGGTGCTTGCACTAGAATTTCACCTGTTGGTGTGCTAATGAAGCTGCTGCCATAAAACTGCAAATCATCCTCACAACCAATGCGATTTACGGCAATAATAAAGGTATTGCTCATAATGCCTTGCGCTACCATAACTTTTTGCCACATCGGTTGACTATCAAAACCAGGTGCTGTTGGTTCTCCACCTATGGCTGTGGGATAAACTAAAATTTCAGCACCTTTTAATCCATAAATACGTGATAACTCTGGGAACCATTGGTCATAACAGGTTGGTAAGGCTATTTTGTGACTTGCAATGGAATGTACTGGGTAGTCGGAGTCACCTGGTTTAAAGTAAAAATCTTCATGATACTTTTCACCGCTGGGGATATGTTGTTTACGAGTTATAGCAATAAGTTCGCCTTGGTTATTAAATGCTACAGCAGTATTATAACCAGCCTTTTCAAAAAGAGAGGTGGTGATGCACACATTGTTTTCTTTGGCCATACGTCCAACGAATTGAGCAGTTGGACCTGAATGGATATCTTCCATGTATGGGCTACCATCCACATCGGGTCGGGTACAAAAATAAGGACTTAGGGTCAGTTCTTGTAAACAAATGAGTTGAGCACCTTGTTGGGCTGCGGATTTTATCCCTGCGGCTAAATTATCCAGATGCTCCTTGGCATTTTCATACCATTGTTGTTGCACCAACCCTACTTTTAACTTATTTTGTTTCATTAGCTTTCCCATTAAAATGATTTATGAAGTGAGATATTTCTTCACTTAAGTTCAGATCTTAATACTGAACTCCCTTTTTTTAGAACCCATTTAGCGAACTATAGATCAAAAATCTTCCTATGTTACCAAAAAAAACTCGTATTGTACCAGCATTAATTGCGATGGATGCATACTTTCTGTTTTTGCGCAGTTTAATGGGTAATGAGATGAATACAACTATTTAATGAGAATTATCTAAAAATAATAAGCGTATTAGATTGTAGCCCTTATAAGAGGTCTAATAAGGGCTCAGAATAAAAGAGTTACCAGTTAAATAAGCCACAGAAGCTACAGTTTTTTTCTTCTGCGTCAGAGTTTGATTTCGGGCTGAGGGTGCTAGGGGCTGTGGTCTCGTCTTTTTCGCTAGGTGAGTTAAATTTTCGATGTCGGTTTCTAACCCCACCGTCAATCTCAATTTTTTGTTGGGGTTGTTCTTGCGGAACTGTTATAGCTGCTGCAATCAACTTAAAGGGGCTTTCTTTGTCATGGGCGGTTGGGGTTAGTTGTTCTAGTTGCCTACAGATCCCATGAATTTCTTTTCGATCCACTAGAGAGAGTTGTTCCCCTATTTTTTGCTCGTGACCTTTAAGAAGTGAAGAAAGTAGCAGGGAAAATTCACGACATAAGTCTGGATTATAGTCTCTGCTGGTAAAAAACTTTTGAGGTTGGTCTTTTAATAAAGAGTCCTCTATCTGTCGGCATAGGTTAAAGGCAGCGCCTACTTTTTGAGCGCACTCGCTGCGAGGGAATGTTCTCATTAAATTGGAAGCTAGGGAACTACGAAGTTCGCGAGGAGTAGTTAATGCCAGTCTTGTGGCTAGAGTGACTTCTTTGTCTTTTAATAATCCGTTAGCTAGCGCATTAAATTCATTATAGCGGTCTTGGTTGAATTCTTTACCAGTCAGCAACGAATAGGGGGTAGGATGTTCAGGATCTAATAAAGCGATAATACGCATTTTTACATCGTGGGCGTTATAAAGTATGGCGAAAAACTCTGATTCTGATTTTTTAAATCCAGCAATGGCAGAAGCAAATTGTCGCATTTCTTCTTTAGGACAGGCCAGTAGCATTTTTGTGGCTAAATCGTTCATCTCCTCAGGAGATAATTTGTCGAATTCATCTTTGTGCTCTATTAATAAATCAGTGGAGTTAAGCTCTTGGTAAGGATTGTCTAATTGCTTGATTTGTTCACTGGTGAAGGGCATACAGATCTCCTTAAATTAGCCGAAATTGATATTAGGGAATATTCCATTGTACAACCGAAATCATCTTAACGGATTCAATTTAAACTGTCATGGAAAAAAGTAGGGCGTTAGCAACTTCCGCCAACAAGGTCTGTTTCCCAGAAGGCTTTTGCAATTTTTATGCACACAAAAAGTATATAGAAATCAACTGTATTTTTTCAAACTTGTACTAAACTTTTATTAGAGGATGTCGAATAAGTTAATAGATTCCTTTTTTGCCTTAAATAACTACAATAACAATAAGGAGTAGGCAATGTCTAAAAATCATTTACTACAAGACCCATTCTTAAATGAATTGCGCAAAGAAAAAGTGCCAGTATCTGTGTTTTTAGTTAATGGTATTAAATTGCATGGTGTTATTGATTCATTTGATCAGTATGTGGTGATGTTAAAAAATTCCATAACGCAAATGGTTTATAAACATGCTATATCGACAGTGGTTCCTTCGCGCATGGTGAAAGTACCTATGGACGATGCGACTGGTGAGGAAGACGGATCTGTGGCAGACTAAACTAATTTGCTTTTTGAGGTATGGGATAGTGTTTGAACGTCCGCAAGGTGGTGAGCGAGCGATATTAGTGCAATTAGCAGTACCAGGCATTGATGCTGAAGAGGCCTTGACCGAGTTTGAGGAATTGGCTCTTTCAGCAAATGCCGAGGTATTGGATTGTGTTTTAGGAACTCGAGCTACTCCAGATGCTAAGTATTATGTAGGAAAAGGTAAAGCAGAAGAGATTAGTCAGTTAGTTAAAGCACATAACGCAGAACTAGTTTTGGTTAATCACGAACTATCTCCATCGCAAGAACGTAACCTGGAACGGTTGTTTGAATGTCGTGTGGTCGATCGTAGTGGATTAATTCTAGATATTTTTGCGCAGAGAGCTCGTACCTTTGAAGGGAAACTGCAAGTCGAGCTGGCTCAATTGCAACATCTATCTACACGACTGATTCGTGGTTGGACTCACTTAGAACGGCAAAAAGGGGGTATCGGTTTACGTGGTCCAGGGGAAACACAATTAGAAACAGACAGACGACTGCTGCGCGATCGTATTCGAGCCATCAATAAGCGTTTGGAAAAAGTTCGTAGTAGTCGCGATCAAAACCGGCAGTCACGGCGTAAAGCGGATTTATCAACCGTTTCCCTAGTTGGTTATACCAATGCCGGAAAATCAACCTTATTCAACTCTCTTACTGGTGAACATATTTACGTTGCCGATCAATTATTTGCAACTCTTGATCCTACCATGCGTAAATTGGATCTTCCAGGCGCTTCTGCAACAATACTGGCTGATACGGTAGGATTTATTCGTGATCTCCCTCACCACTTAGTCGAAGCGTTCCGTGCTACTTTAGAAGAGACACAACAGGCGGATTTATTATTGCATGTCATTGATATCTCAGATCCTCACTGGCGAGATATGGTTTTTGCAGTACAAAAAGTATTAGATGAGTTAGGGGTTAATGATATTCCTGTTATTCAAGTATTTAACAAAATAGATTTACAAGAAGGATGGCAGGCGAAGATAGATTATACTGAGGGTTCATGTAAAGTGTGGCTCTCAGCGGCATCGGGTTTGGGATTAGATCTTTTGAAAGAAGCTATAGCCTCTCAATTACATGGAGCTATTCTTACAGAAGAAGTATTAATTAAACCGTCTCAAGCCAAATTAAGATCCCAATTATATCAATTGGGATCTGTATTAATGGAGTCTACCACAGAGGAAGGGGATTGGTTGCTCAAAATTAGAATTACTAAGGCACAAAAACAACGCTTATTTGCTGCGGATGTGGGACAAAGTCAGGTTACCCCCTCACCCTAATCCTCCCCCAAGGGGGCTAGGGGAGCTGGTGTGCCAGTTGAGTTGAGTTTGAACCTTAAATCCCCTCGCCTCTTAGGGGATAGGGCCAGGGAGATGGGACATTTCCCACTTTTTTCCTTAGTCTGATGCCTATGGACCAAGGTATACGACCTACGTGAATCAATTCTAATAAAGAAATTATTTATCAGGGATAGTAATGAAGAATAACAAAAAGATGGCGGTTCTAACCTTAGGGGCTCTTGGTATTGTTTATGGCGATCTTGGAACAAGTCCTCTATACGCGTTACAACAGGTCTTGACTAAAGTAGAGGTTACCCCACCCCATGTCTATGGGGTGTTGTCTTTGGTGTTTTGGTCGCTAATTTTGGTTATTTCTACAGGGTATGTGACGGTTTTTTTGCGCGCAGATAATGATGGTGAGGGTGGTATCCTCGCTTTGTTATCTTTATTAAAGCGACAAAACAAAAAATTCCCACACATTCTTTTTTTGATGGGAATGATTGGTGCAGGCTTGCTTCTTGGCGACGGTATGATTACTCCTGCCATTTCAGTGATTAGTGCTATTGAGGGGCTGCATGTGATTTCCCCGAGTTTTTCTCATCTCATTATGCCAATCTCTTTTGCTATCCTTTTGGGCCTTTTTCTTTGTCAACGTTTTGGTACTAATGCCATAAGTGTTTTTTTTGGGCCGATTCTATTATGTTGGTTTGTAACCATAGCCTTTTTGGGAGCTATAGCTATTACTCAAAATCCTGTAGTATTACGGGCAGTTAATCCCTATTATGCAATTCATTTTCTTTATGAGGGGGGATGGCATGCTTACTTGCTTTTAGGCGGTGTTTTTTTGGTTATCACTGGTGCGGAGGCAATGTACGCTGATCTTGGGCATTTTGGTAAAAACCCCATCCGTATAGGATGGTTTTTTGTTGCTCTTCCCTCTTTATTGCTTAATTATTTTGGTCAAGGAGCTAACGTACTCAGTCATCCAGAAGCTGTTTCAAACTTATTCTACTCATTGGCTCCCTCTTGGTTTTCTTATCCTTTATTGATCATTGCTACGCTAGCCACGATTATTGCATCGCAGGCAGTGATTTCTGCCAGTTTTTCTATGGCCAGACAAGGGATCTTATTAGAGATTTGTCCGCGGTTATCTATTATTCATACGTCTAAAGAGGAGACAGGGCAAGTTTATGTCCCGCAAGTCAATTTTTTTCTTGCTTTGGGTACATTACTGCTCGTTGTTATATTTGAAAGCTCCGATGGATTAGCTGCTGCGTTTGGAATGGCTGTTAATTTGGTAATGCTTATTGTTGCGGTGTTGGTACTGTTTGTTGCTTTGAAGTTATGGAAGTGGACGTATACTAAAATAGGAATAATTTTTTTACCGCTTATCATTATCGATCTTATTTTTCTTGGAGCAAATCTTCGTAAAATTGATGAGGGTGCTTGGATCCCTTTAGTTTTCGCCGCAATTATTAGTACCGTAATGATTACTTGGCAAAGAGGTATGCAGTTAGTTAGAACTTATTTTTATAAGAATAAAATGCCGCTGACAGAAATTATTAAGGGAATGGATCGATCTAAATTAAAAGCCATAGAAGATTTAACCGTGATTTTTGTTAGTGATCCTTCTGATAACAGTGCCACTAGTTTTTTTCATTATGCCAAACTAAATCATCTTATGCCCAAAAATACGCTAATTGTTAAAGTTGTTGTTGATGATTTTCCTTTTGTTAGAGAACAAAATCGTTATGAGTTAGAGACATTGAGCGATGGTTATTACACTCTGACACTACACTATGGTTTTATGCAGTCTATTAACGTTCCTCATTCACTTGATATGGGAGTGAAGAAAAATCTCTTTCCTTTCCCGCTGGATGTATGTTCAGCTACCTTTTTAGTGGAAATCATCCATTTTGCGGTGGGCAAGAAAAAGTATCCGCGGTTTTTTAGATGGCAGAAAAGACTCTTTAGTCTCTTGTTACGCAATTCTCAACTGAATATTGAATTTTTCCATTTGCCTCCAGCTTAGACTATTTCTATTGGAAGTTATTTATAGAAAAGACTGTTCAAGCAGAAGATACTGATAATAAATTTTGTTTATTTATTGCTCTTGTTGTTCTTTGGGCGATTATCTTTATTTTACAACAGTAAATAGAAGGAGAATACTGTTTTGTCATAATGCCATTAAAAAAATCATGTAGATTTAAATATGGACATGTAGTATTATTACTGGGTTTATTGATTTATGGAATAACTTAAGGAGTAATAATGCCTCATTTTTTTTCGAAGCCTTCAAATATTTTAGTAGAACATGAGCAAACTTTAACCGAATGTCTAGCTCAAAAAGTGAAGTTTAATCCCAATGATCCATTACACACGCAATTAATTACTTCTTGTGCCCAATCAGTAAAGGATAGATTAGCCAATTTACAAAGTACTGATATAAAAATTACTTGTGGTTTTGCAATTGGTATTGCGGCTCTTCTTTTATCCTATTTCTTGCCATTTACTGTAGTTGCCATTGCAGGTTTTGCTTATGGTTCTTACCATTTAAGTCAAAGGCAGTATGAGTACGCTGAACATACTCATGCGCTTGAGAATTTGTCAAAATGCTGCGCTTGGGTTCTAGGGGAAGTAAGTCTGGAGGATCTACAGAGTAACGCGATTAGTGATAGCCCTGCTGTTAAAGAAATGCTTGCTACCTTAGCACCCTTAACCAGTACGGAACAATTACGTGAGTTTATTGATGAGAAAATCGGAAATGGATTGATTAAGGAAATAGAAAAGATTAAAGAAAATATAACGCTTTTTGATAAACATTTGGACAAGGACAAAGTAGATTTATATTTCAAAATTTATGGTTACAAACAAGGTGGCTTTTTAGCCATTTTATCGGGTATAGGATATGCCATTTTAAATGGACTTTCTGCGTTGGTATCGCCTGTTGTTTCTTGTTTTTCCAGTAAGTCTTCGGGTACTAATGAGACGGAGCAGGTTACGAATTCTATGATGTAACCAGTTGTCGCAACGAGAGCAATGTCGGGTAATTTGTTGCCCGACCTACGCTGTTACCCGTTTGTGGTGATTACTTGATCCAGAGTTTTTGCTGTTTGTCCTCCGTACAAGGTTTTCACTAATTGTCCCTGGGGATTGAAGATAAAGGTGACTGGTACACCGGTGATACCGCCCAGACGTAATTCATTGGCAGGATCTTTCAGTAAATTGGGATAGTTGATATTAAATCGCTTGATCAGATTTTTTTGTTCAAATAAGGGTAAGGCGTCGAAGTTTACCGCAAATAAAGCGACAGGATCTTCTTTATGACGTTTATAAAAGCGATTAAACTCTGGAATTTCATCAATACAGGTTTGGCACCAACTGGCCCAATAATTAATCAGTACCCACTTCCCTTTAAGGGCTGAAAATGAGGTACTCTGACCATGGGTATCTTTTAATAAAACATCAGCCTGACTTATAGATGTTGTAGTCAGCAATATCAGCGTTAAATACACGTATTTTATAATAGATTTCATAGCACCTCTTGGCTGTGAGCATTTATTAGACTTCTTCCCTCGTCATAGCGAGTTTGGAAAGAGGTTTATTCTAGCATATTTTAAATTAATCCCTATTATGTTTTAACCTCTGGCGGAAAAGCTCAGCGCCTGCAAGATCGTGCGAGTTGCTTGGGAAGTGCTGGCCTACTGGTGCCAAAGCGAGAAATGTTACGTGTTAATAGGCTTAATAGGAAATACGGATATTTTGCTCTATGCTTAGAGTAACAAAAACAAAGGTAGATTTTTATGCAAGAAATAGGGGTAACACAATTAGTTAAAGGGTCTTTAATTCGTGAAGGTGCGGGAGTTAAATTACATCGTTATATAGGGGTTGAGCATACTAATGAATTTGAGCCGATTTTGCTTTTTGATTATTTCGATAGTAGTGATTCATTAGATTATATGGCTGGTTTTCCTCCTCATCCTCATCGTGGCTTTGAAACTATTACTTATTTGCTTCATGGAGTCATCGCTCATGAGGACAATCAAGGTCACAAGGGAGCTATTCATAGCGGAGGAGTGCAGTGGATGACAGCAGGTAAGGGAATTATTCACTCTGAAATGCCCTCTTCCTCCAGCGGCAGATTACAAGGATTACAAATGTGGTTGAACTTGCCTGCTGCACAAAAAATGAGTGAGCCGCGTTATCAAGAACTATCGCGGGATAAATTACCCGTTGAAACCACAGATTCTGGGGTAGTGATTAAGGTTATTGCTGGACGAACTGATAAGGGAACAAGTTCTCCTATTACTAATATCGCAACACACCCTTTCTTTTTTGATATTAGTTTACCGGCAGGTACCAGTGTTAAGCAGCATATTCCCCGAGATTATCAGTCTATCTTATTTGTTCTTTCAGGAGCGGTGAGTATTTCTGGGCAGGCAGTTCCACAGCAAGTCCTTGCTAATCTTAGCACAGGGAACATCGTGATGTTGGCAGCGGAGCAAGAAAGTCATTGCTTGTTGATTGCTGCAGCAAAGATACATGAACCTGTAGTGCGCTATGGGCCCTTTGTGATGAATACGCAACAAGAGATAATGCAGGCTATGGATGATTTTCGTAATGGTCGATTTTGAACGCTAGCTAGTTTTTTTGTTGGCATTAAAAGGATATTATAAGCTCTCTTTTATCAAAGGATTTGGCTAGTCTTATGTTAAGTAATCAACAGTTATCTCTTTTAGAGCACCATAATTCTTCAATTTTTACGGACATAAAAGCGCGTTTATTAGATAATTTAAAACAGCTATGGTCTAAAACAAAACCTTTAGCTGGGGTGAGTATCTTACACAATATCCCTCTTACTTATGAAACTTTAGTGAAACTGGAGTCTTTATTGGCTGCAGGGGCTAATTTGACGGTGACGCAAGTTAAATTTGTGTCTAGTCTCCCGGATGCCAAAATAATCGCTTTACTGAATAAAATGGGAGTAACTTATATTCCTCAACATGAGGAAATTGCAGGGACATTTGATATCGCCTTGGATTGTTGTGCCGAAGTAATGAATATGTCTAGGGTGACTATTGCTAAAGGAATAGTTGAGTTAACTCAAAGTGGCGGCGAGTTTTTCAAAAAAAACAAAACATCTTTTCCCGTAATCAATGTAGATGATTCTAATTTAAAAAAATTAGAAGGAATGTATGGTACTGGTGAAAGCTTTGTTAGAGCATTTAAGGAAAGGACCGGTCTGGGTATCCAAAATGAATCATTTATGGTATTTGGTTTTGGCAAGGTGGGAAGAGGAATAGTTAAATACCTATTAAAAGAAACCCCTCATGTTACTGTAGTAGATCAATCTGAAAGACAATTGGAACATGCTAAAAAAATGGGGGTTAATGCCTTACATGTTTCACAAACAGATGCCATCAATGACTGTGCTAAAAATGTATTTTGCTTAGTAACAGCAACAGGACAACATCATGTATTGTCTCAGTGGCTTAGTTCCGATATTTGTCCTCAAGCCATTATTGCCAATATGGGTGTTGCTGATGAAATTGGACCTAAATTTTCCAATGAGAAAATATTATGCCAGCGTATGGCAATTAATTTTTCTTTAAAACATCCTACGTTATTACATTTTATTGATCCTATTTTTTATGCTCATAATTTAGGTGCTCAATTACTCGTAGAGAATCAGTTGTCGCCAGGATATCATCCGTTTCCTAATTATCTTGATGATTTAGTGGTCCGGTTATGGAATGAATATTATCCGATGGATATTAGTGATATTTATTTTGATGCATAGGTTGTCGGGGGCGACCAGTTACTTGTCGGGCCAAGGGCCCGACCTACGGAATTAAGACTTAAGCCATGTTGTTATTAATGATTCCATGGTTTTACGTGCTTCTTGTAATGAGGTTGAATCCGCAGCATTAGGGGTATGGAGATCATCACAATGAGCCCCGCCTTCAATGAGGTAATAATTTAACTTTTCGTTCACGGCATTGCCGTTTTTTTCTGCTAAAGACAATAGAGACCAGGGATCATTTTCTCCATTAGTGAAATAAATATTGGAAACCAAAGCATCCATCAAAGGATAATAGAAGGTGTTGTTCAAAGAAGCTGTTTGTGCTGGTTGATTTAATCCAAATAATCGTTGACATACTTGGTGGTGATAGGCTAAATCAATTAAATTCGAGCGAGTGGATTGTTGTTTGTCTGGATTAGCATTTTGCCAATAGCCATATTCTGTACATGATTGATAATACCATTGGCGCATGCCCACACCATTTTTATAATCGGCGGGATCTTCACTCATAGCCCCTTGAGCGGTCATTTCTACAGCAGTTACTCCCATAGACTGGTATAGTTTTTTAGCAAAATCAGCATAACCATCTACGGGCGTTGGACTAGAGGATAGGGCGGTACAAAAGGCATCTCTTTTGCCGTATTGAATAGCTGCTGCGCCTATATCCGCGATAAGATACAAGAAATCTACAGGATCATTGACTGCTGCTGCGTCGAATAATGATTTCATTCGGTTGAATTTAGTTTTATTGTTTATCGTCGCTTCAACGGCACCTACTACTTGACGTATTTGGGTGGCGCATTGTGGTCCTGCAACCTGGGTGACGTGAGTATCGTATTCAATGAAGTCTTCTTTGGCCCTCACTGGCGCAGAAGAGGCGAGTGAGCCTGCCACTAGATAAGGGAATTTTAGGCGATAATAGGCCGATAAGGATCCCGGATAAGAACCACCAAAGGCTATCCATTTGCCTGTCCATTTATTTTCTTTTCGTAAATAGCGTTGGAAATAAGCCAAATCATCTAGAGCTTGTTCTGTCGTTAAATAATTTAAATCTTGAGTTGAAAAAGTATTGAGCGGAATGCTTTCACCATAATATCGATGTTCCAAAGCAACTAATTTGGCATGATATTTTTGGGCATAATGACGAATGGCACCATTGAGTGCTCTTTTAGTGCATTCTGCTTCGCCGCAGATATAAAAAAATATGGGATCATTTTTAGCTTTACTAAACGTTTCATCAATATAGTAACGTTGTGAAAAGGTTCCTAGTGATGGGGTATTGTGATCGAGTAGTTGAGTAAATTGCTGTTGTTGAATGCTCTTGGCTGCCAGCAAAGGTTGGGCCATTTCTATTTGCTTTTGCAGATAAAGAGCTACGGGGCCGGCAACCGTGGTGGATAAATAGGCTAGGGCAGCAAAGCCTATTATTGCTTTTTTGCTAAAAGGCATATTCATTATCATCCTTGATTTAGTTTATGAAAATGGTTTATTGCTAGAGATATTAATAATATTTCTTATTAGGGGATATTGGCAATTGCCTGAGCGCTTACAATATAGGACATATTGTGAATAAAAATTGCATTATGATTCATTTTGTGTCATTATTGGGCACATTGTGCAGGCCATAAGGAATTTCCATGTTGAAAAAAAGTCTATTTCTCTCTCTCGTTTTCCGCTCCCCAGCTATTTTTGCCACCCAGTCAGTTGACTTGTATCAAGCGCCAGTCAGTAGCTTAAAACAATTTCAATTAAATGAAACCCCGAAAAAAGAGCAAGCATCGCCAAAACAGGTCCGTTCATTAGCCGCAACTGCTGCAAGAGGTGAAACGACAACAACAAATTCATTACAACAGGTGAATCAAACACAAAATGCAAGTAAGACTATTGTTCGCTACCAACAGTTATATAAAGGAATTCCTGTCGTTGGCTCACAAATTATGATTACTAAGAGTATTAATCAAGGTATTAATAGTCAAAAGGATACTTTGGTTAATGGACATCTATTAGATGATATTCAGATTGATATTAATCCAACCATTAAGACACAGCAGGCTGTAGAGTTAGCTAAAAAAGCTTATTTTAGTGCTAATCCTCAAGCAGAAATTCAGCAAGAGACCAGTGAGCTACAAATTAGGCCTAATCAACACGAACAATTAAAATTGGTCTATCTGGTTTCATTCAAAACAGTACAAGGGGACAATAAACCTGTTTGGCCTTTCTTTGTAATCGATGCACAAACTGGTACAGTGGTACAGCAGTGGAATAATATTAAAACATATTTAGATCATGGCCCTGGGGGTAATGAAAAAGTACATCAATATTGGTATGGCAAAGATGGGCTTCCTGCACTTGATGTTACCCAAAATGGCAGTCTATGCATTATGGATAATTCTAAAGTTAAACTGGTTAATGTTGGTTCTGCTTGGGACTGGAGTAATCTTAAGCTGACACCTCATCAATATCCTTGCAATAACAATGTAGCTGAAAATACCAATGGTGCTTTTTCTCCGGCTAATGATGCCTATTATTTTGGTCATATTATTGTTGATATGTATCGAGATTGGTACGGTCTAAATGCTTTGCAACAGCCTAATGGCTCTCCCATGAAACTAGTGATGCGTGTTCATTTTGGTCAAAACTATGATAATGCCTTCTGGGATGGTGAGTCGATGTCGTTTGGCGATGGCCAAGATTTTTATCCCCTAGTCTCTCTTGATGTTGCTGGTCATGAGGTGACTCATGGCTTTACAGAGCAACATTCTGGTCTTGAATATCACGATCAGCCCGGTGCGCTTAATGAATCCATGTCTGATATGGCGGGCCAGGCGTCTAGAGCTTATCTTTTGGAAAAAACACCGCTTTTGTATAGTAAAGCTTATTTACAACCTGATGCGATAACCTGGGGCATTGGTGAAACGATAGTTCGTGACTCATTCGGTAAGGCTCTGCGCTTTATGGATTATCCTTCATCTGATGGCAGTTCTGCTGATTGTTTGGATAAGCAATTGGCTCAGAATCATGGTGCTTATTGTGCTATTAGTTATGGGGATATAGTTGCTTATGCTAAGGCTAATATTGCTAGCCCTCAAGATCAGCAAAGCTTTATAGTACACACTGCCAGTGGCGTGTTTAATAAGGCATTTTATTTGTTATCCCAAAACATAGGCATTAAAACGGCTTATCGCGTAATGATCATTGCCAACACTAAATATTGGACGCCCAGTACTGATTTTAAGGCAGGGGCTTGTGGCGTGCTCTATGCAGCTAAGGATTTAGCGGTCGATCTTGGCCTAGTAAAGAATATTTTTGGTCAAGTTGGTGTTGAGACTAACCAGTGTTCCATATAACGTTTAAAATGAGGACTGGGTTTGAGACGAAATGAGTGCTTCAGTTTATTGTATTTACATGATGCACTCAGAATTTTTTTTACTCTAAATGATGTTTGCCAAGCAAAAAAACTAGTATATACTGCTTTGAGCATTTATCGTCCCTGGATGTCAGGAGCCACTGCTATTAAGTTAAGGGATTAATTAATGTCGAATTACCGCGGCTTCGAAATATCGTAACTGAATAGCTGTGACCGAGGGTGGGAGTAGCTGTCTTGTATTTAGTATCGGAAACAAAATGACTATTTTTTTAATTACTTTAGGCATATTAATTTTGAGTGTGCTCTGTGTAGCGGTGATGGTTTTAAAACTATCACGACAGCCCGCGGAACCTCTTTCTTTTGTTCAGTGTACCAAATTGGTATGTAGTGGAATTATTGCGTTTATTGCAGATACCTTAGGAGTAGGCAGTTTTGCTGTTAACGTAACCTTAGCGAAATTGTTCGGTACCTTCCGCGATGATGAGATGCCGGCGGTAAATAATGGTGCGCAGGTAATTCCTGGGGCTATTGAGTCTTTATTTTTTATGCATTTGATTGATGTTGATTTAACGACTTTGCTCACCTTGGTCTCTGGCACTTGTCTTGGCGGTTTAGTTGGTGGATATATAGTGAGTCAAATGAGTAAGCAAGCTATTCGTTTGGCAATGATTTGTTCTTTTACTTTAATTATTTTGTTGTTAATTTCGCATCATTTTCGTTTATTACCTGTAGGTGGCGATTTGATGGAATTGCATTCCTGGAAATTAGTTATTGGCTTTTTGGCTTTAGCGATTTGTGGCGCTTTAACTTCAGTTGGGGTTGGTTTATTTGTTATGGTTCAGGGCGTTTTATTTGTGATGAATGTTTCTCCTGTCGTGGCCTTCCCTATTATGACCACAGCTGGGGCGATGCAGCAACCTATCACCACTCTGGTCTTTTTACAGAAAAATAAAATTCCTTTAAAGAAAACTATGATCTTGAGTCTTTCCGGATGTGTAGGTGTGTTGATTACCATACCTATTTTTACCCAGTTGACCGTGACTTGGTTGCATATGCTGTTATTATGTATATTGACTTACAATTTAATCGCTATTGGTCATACCTATTTAAAGTCACGGCCAGCAAAGAAATCTGTTCTAGCTGCTGGCCCACTTACAGCAGCCGAGTAAGCCTCACGGCCATTGACTTAAAGCCAAATGCTTTTGCTTGCGTACCGCGGCTTGTCCGCGGTATCCAGAAGTTGTGGCACGTAGAGTTAAGCTACCTGCCTTGAGTCAACGTGGGCGAGACAAGAGGTCTAGCAAACATCAGTTTTGGAATATTAGTCAAGGATCGACTTATGAAAAAAATGATAGGTATTGTTTTTGGGCTGTTATTGGTTGTTTGTAGTTTTGCGGCAAACAAACGTTTTGACACCATGGTTATCTTTGGTGACAGCATGTCTGATACAGGTAATTTATACCGATTTATGTGGAATAAATTACCTATTTCTCCTCCTTATTACCAAGGTCGTTTTTCAAATGGCCCTTTATGGATAGAACAACTTTATAGCACTTATTATCCTCAAGATTATGTGGATGGCTTCCAAAACTACGCTGTCGGTGGCGCTGGTGCGGTATTTTCTTATAAGCAGAACTTACCTTTTACTTTAGGTATAGAAGTCAATGACTATCTGTACTGGAATACTTACGGTAAAAAGGACACTACTTTATATACGATTTGGATTGGCGCTAATAATTATCTTAATGGACCAACCAATATAGAATCAATTACTGATTCTGTGGTGAATGCTATAGGAGACTCCGCTGAGCGCCTCATCCGTCATGGCGGTAATAAGTTCCTCATTCCTAACTTACCTAATCTAAGTTTAACGCCCCAAGTAGTTAAAGCACATCTTCAGCCTTTAATCGCTGAATTAATTACTATTCACAATCGTAAATTAGCGGTAAAAGTAGAACAACTGCAGCTGAAATATCCTGATGCGACTTTTGTTTATTTTGACGTTTTTTCTTTTTTTAGTAGTGCCCTAGAGCATGCACAGGATTTTGGTATTTCCAATATCACTGATCCTTGCTATATGGGAAGTTACTCTGGATGGCTGCTTAAGTACCGGCCTAAAGACGAGACTTTATTGACCTATCTTTACGAGCAAGATTCACGATTTGCTGCAATCCGTTGGGATATGATTAAAAATAATCCCGAGTTAAGAGAGGCGGCTGAGACTGGCTATATCTATCATTTATTGCCTTTAAAAAATAAAGCAGAGCCTCTTAATTGTGAAGAATATGCATTTTGGGATCATGTCCATCCGACTACACGAGTTCATTATTATCTTGCGCAAAAAGCGCGTGATACATTGGATGCTGCGGGTTTGACTGCTTTTACTTCTGAGATGAAACTGCCAAAAATTTTGCCTTATAGCCACCATAAACAATTTCCTCACGAGAAAAGATTTTAAACAAGCCCTAAAGCCTGTGGTATCAGGCTTTAGGCTTCTATAGTATAATCAGTTCAATTTTTAGATTAGGGCTTATACTTAAGCCCTGTAGATAATAGTGTATGCTATGGAAGAACCAGTCAGTAAATCACAAAAGAAAAGAGAAGCCGACGCCTTACAAAAGGTTGGAGTGGCATTTGTTGAGCTTAGTTTGGCCAAGTTAGACTTGTTGCCGCTCACCGATAATTTGCGTAAAGCAATTATTGATGCTAAATCAATTAAGAGCCATGGAGCGAAAAGGCGCCAAGCCCAATTAATTGGCAAGCTGATGCGTGCTGCCGATTATGAGGCAATTCTTGAGGCCTATCAGAAAATGCAAGAAGAAGATAATGCCGCTACAGCAGATTTTCATGAGGTAGAGCTTTGGCGAGACCGGTTGATTCAAGAAGGAAAAGATGCTCTAACCCAATTTATTGATCTTTATCAACCGCAAGATGTACAGCAACTGAGGCAGTTGATTAAAAAGGCAGTGGATGATCAGCTAAAAGAAAAAAATACAGGTGCAGCTAAAGCACTTTTTCGTTATTTAAGGTCCACTATAAAATGAATTATTCATTGTTTATAAGCTGTCCTAAAGGATTAGAGTATTTATTAGAGGAAGAGGTGAAAAGCCTGGGGCTGAGAGTGACTAGAGTCAGCCCTCAGGGAGTTTATGGTGAAGCTAATACCACTGTGCTTTATCAGCTTTGCTTATGGTCGCGCTTAGCCAATAGAGTTCAGTTGCTTTTATTTAGTGGGTATGCTGCAAATGAACAAGCCATACATCAATTGTGTACTCAATTTCATTGGCAAACAGTGTTTTCGCATGATAAATCCATAGCTGTAGAGTTTCATGGAGCATCGGAGCACATACGTAATACCATGTATGGGGCGCAAGTGGTTAAAGATGCCATAGTAGATCATTTTCGTAGGCTAAGCGGTACCCGCCCTTCTGTGGATAAAGAAAAACCACAAATTCGCATACATGCTCATTTAAAACATGATATTTTGACGGTTAGTTTTGATGCGACTGGATACAGCTTACATCAAAGAGGATATCGCAATAAAGCGGGAATGGCGCCAATAAAAGAGAATGTTGCTGCTGCTTTACTAATACGCGCAAAATGGCCTGAGTTGGCTGCTAAAGGATATAGTTTGCACGATCCGTTTTGTGGTTCTGGTACGTTGGTCATTGAGGCAGCCATGATGGCTGCTCAAATTGCTCCAGGTTTACTACGACACGATCAATCAGTGCAGTATTGGGCACAACATGAGGAAGCCTTATGGGAAAAATTACGTGCTCAGGCATTACAGCAAGTGAAGCCTCTTTCTCTTAAATTATCTGGCACCGATTCAGATAGCAAAGCCATATCCTTGGCTCGCACCAATGCGGAGCACGCGGGTGTTTTATCGTTAGTCAAATTTGATGTGTTAGCGCTGAAGGATAATAAACCACACGCAGCAAAAGGTTTGTTGGTATGTAATCCACCTTATGGTGAGCGGTTAGGAGCAACTACTGAGCTCGTGCCTATTTACCAGCAGTTAGGTACTGTTTTGCATCACAATTATCAAGGCTGGCATGCTGCAGTGATAACGTCTAATCCTGTATTGGCCAAGGCAATAGGATTGCGTTCCGATAAACAATACACTCTATATAACGGAGCTCTAGAGTGTAAGCTGTATTGTTTTACCTTATCTGCTGCCAATGAGTTAAAGGGAATGGAGCAAGACTCCCTTTCATCGCACGCGCAAATGTTGCTGAATCGCTTGGAAAAAAATCACAAGCACTTGCAGAAATGGGCTAAAAAAAGTCATATTTCTTGTTATAGGGTTTATGATGCTGACTTACCTGAATATGCCTATGCCATTGACCTTTATAATGATTATGCGGTGTTGCAGGAATATGCTGCTCCATCGAGTATCCCGGTGCATAAGGCCGAGAAGCGTAGCTTGGAAATGATGCAGGTTGTTCCCATTGCCTTGGGATTAGCGGCAGATAAAATGGTCATTAAACAACGTAGGCAACAAAAGGGTGTCGATCAATATCAAAAAATGGGCCATACTCGCCAGAACCTTATCGTGACTGAGGGCCGTGCAAAGCTGAAAGTTAATTTATATGACTATCTGGATACGGGCTTATTTTTAGATCATCGTCCTATGCGGTTACGTTTTGCGGAATTAAAGCCTGGAACCCGATTCCTCAATTGTTTTTGCTATACTGCCAGTGCTAGTATTCATGCTGCGTTGGCTGGCGCATCCACCACTAATGTAGACCTTTCCAATACGTACTTGCGCTGGGCAGAAGACAATTTTCGATTAAATCATATCGATTTGTCGCGGCATCAATTTATTCAGTATGATTGTCGTGAATGGATGAAAATTACCCGTGATAGATTTGATGTTATCTTTTTAGATCCTCCTAGTTTTTCCAACTCAAAACGGATGAAAGATACCTTGGATGTACAAAGAGATCATGTCGTTTTGATCAATGCCGCAATGCGGTTGCTCAATCCTGATGGTGTCCTCTATTTTTCGACCAATTTCCGACCATTTAAAATGGATCCGCAATTGGAAGAAAAATATGCGATAGTGGATATTAGCAGCCAAACCATAGATCAAGACTTTAAGCGTAATCCTAAAATTCACCACTGTTTTAAAATAATGATGCCTCAATTTGCTGGTAAGTAAGGAGAGATGGTAATTAGCTTGTTAATAAGGTCCATTTTTTTTTATATAAGCATGGCGCTAAGTTTTTCGTCTTCGGCTTTTGCAAACTCAATAGACAGGCTCACTTTGCTCCCTGGGTTGGGTGCAATTAACGATGTGGAGTTTGCCGGTTACCTACCCCTTGTAGGCCCAGATTGTATTCAAGAGCGTTGTGCTAACAATGCAGGTAATTTATTTTATTGGTTTGTTGAAAGTCGGTCGAACTCCAAGGCAGCCCCTCTTGTCTTATGGCTTAATGGTGGGCCAGGAGCTGCTAGTTTATATGGTTTTTTTATGGAAACTGGACCTTATCGTGTCCGCTCCGATGGAACGATTGTAAAAAGGAAATTTGCTTGGACGGAACAAGCTCATTATTTGATGATTGATCAGCCCGCAGGTGTAGGGTTTTCTTATGGTACAGCAAAGAGCTATGTCAATGAAGCAGAGGCAATGGATCAACTGTATCATGCCTTAATAATATTTTTTCAGCGTCACCCGGAGCTTGCCGCTAAACCACTTTATCTTGCTGGTCAATCTTATGCAGGTAAGTATTTACCACAATTAGCAACACGTATTTTAGCAGGGAATAGTAAGGGACAAACAATTCACCTAAAGGGATTAATCATTGGTGATGGCTGGATAAATCCTCGTTTACAGCAGTTTGCTAATATGGAGATGGCCTATTCTCATGGCCTGATTGATAGAACAACGCGAAATAAAGCGGAGGCACTCTACCAACGCTGCGTACAGGAAATAGATAAAGCAATCCCATCCACCCGCCAAGCTAATCAAGTTTGTAGTAAGATGCAAGAACTAATTAAAAAAACAAGTGGCGACATTAACTTAGCCAATATTGCAACGGATAAAGAACTAGATGATTCAGCAATGATTCACTATCTAAACACTCCTGAAGTACGCAAAGCCTTGCACGTGGATCCGCGAGTGAAACAATTTTCATCATTTAGTAAAATGGCGGCCAACACTCTTGAGATTGGTGAACAGGATTCAGTGGCTCACCTCTATCCTCAGCTACTTGCCGCGGGCGTGCGAGTACTGATTTATAATGGTCTTGAGGACGCAAAAGATTCTAATTTCATTAGTACTGATCTATGGCTTGAGGCTCTTAATTGGCATGGTAAAAAACAATTTGCTGATGCTTCTACTTGTGTGTGGCGTATTCGAGGGCAAGTTGCTGGTTACGCTAAAACTGCCGAGGGTTTAACTCAAGTGAAGCTTCGTGGTGCAGGACATATAGCTCCTGCCGATCAACCAGAAAGAGTATTGGATTTATTGACGCGTTTTATTGCCGATCAATCTTTTTGCGGCAATTCATCACTTTCACGTTAAGACTGGAATATTGTTTTAGCCCTCTCCACCGCGCGTAGCGCTGAATAATCCCCTCATTTTTGTTCCGTGCCAAAGCCTCCTTGCTACACGGACTTAAGTTGGCACCATTGGGTGAACGGTTATGGTTTGACTGGTTCCATATTAGCTCCATAAATCTGCTCTTTTAGCGACTTCATATAGCCCGCCATAAAAAAGAGCTCGGCGGTAAGAAAGAGTGGAGCGAT
>DAIAOV010000046.1 GCA_027437055.1 Legionella sp.
CAACAGATAATGAACTAAAAATCAAGAACAAAATAAATAAAATTAAAAAAATCGAAAAAGATTTTGATTCAGACAAATCAATAGAAGATAAGATTGATTTGGTTGAAAATATTCTTTAAAAAAATAAATGAAGCATGCAAAATAATATTTACTTTGAATTAACATGCATGTTCTTAAATATTAATAAATACAACATGCTTAGCATAGCAGTTTTTTATTGATTGTTAAGGATTTTTTGCAAAATAGATGCTTGTTTTATGTAATTTATTATTTTAGGAATCGAGAATGAATCATACCAAATCATCTTTTATAAAATTAGCGCTAGATAGCCAAGTTTTAAAATTTGGTGAATTTACTTTAAAGTCTGGACGAATCAGCCCCTATTTTTTTAATGCCGGTTTATTTTATGATGGAAATGCATTACGACAGCTAGGGCAATTTTACGCACAAACACTTCTAGACAATAAAGTTGAGTTTGAGCACTTATTTGGTCCTGCTTATAAGGGACTTCCATTAGCAACAACAACAGCTGTTGCTCTTGCCGAACAAGGTAAAAATGCAACGGTAACTTTTAACCGTAAAGAGATTAAAGATCATGGTGAAGGTGGCCAATTGATTGGGGCACCATTATCGGGAAGAACAGTGATAATTGACGATGTAATTACTGCAGGGACTGCATTTAGAGAGGCACAAACGCTAATAAAAGAACACGGAGGAATTCTTACTACCGTCATTATAGCCCTGGATAGATGTGAGCGCGGCTTAACAAAACAATCAACTCTTGCTGAAATTAGAAATCAAGGAATCAATGTCTATTCCATTATCAATTTATTCGATTTAATTGATTATTTAAAAAATAACAATGAACACGAGCAAGTAAAAAAATTAGAGGCCTATCAAGCACAATATGGCGCTTAGGTTTTAAACCTGGGCTACGGCTGCGCCCGAAAAATCCTCTCATTGCCATAAAGATCTCGGAGCCTCCTTGCTGGATTTTAGGTAAACCTAGCAAGGAGGCTTTGACACGGAACAAAAATGTGAGGGATTTATCAGGGAGCAGCCGTAACCTGGGCTTACCTCCTAAAATACTTGTGTCATTTTAAAACTCAATGTCGGGCAATAAATTGCCCGACCTACAACTATTTATTATATTCTTCTCTAAGTTCTAACCACATTGCATTGAGTACTGCAAAGCTGCATGCTAACCCAGTACCTAATACCCAAGAAAAATACCACATATCCCCTCCTTAATAAGATGAGCTTTCACTCTCTACTGTTTTTTCAGTGACCTTACCGCGTAACACTCTATAAACCCAAGCGGTATATGCTAAAACTATAGGTAAAAAAATCACCACCGCAATCAACATAATAAACAAAGTTAATTGACTTGACGAACTATCCCATACAATCAAACTGTGTTTTGGATTAGTTGAAGAAGGAAGTATAAAAGGAAACATACTGACTCCTACTGTAGCAATTACCGTACTAACTCCTAGAGCACTAAAAATAAACGCAGTTTTCGCTAGGCGAGCTGCTAAAACGGCGAGCAAAATGCTGATAATGCCAATGACAGGAACTATTAAAGTGATTGGGTAAGCTCTGTAATTATTAAACCAAGCACCTAGCTGAATTGCCGCATCTTTATACAAGGGATTTGATGGGCCATCGTGTGCTACAGAACTACTTAACACATAGCCATTGATTCCTAAATAAGTCCAAAAGCCGCAAGCAATAAATAAAATAACAAGTAAAAGAGCGCTAATTTTCGCACAACGTCTAGCTCTTTGTTGTAACACGCCTTCCGTCTTTACTTGAATAAAAAACGCCCCATGCATGGCAAGCATGAATACAGAGACCAAACCACAACATAAAGCAAAGGGATTTAACAGTTGGAGGAAAGTACCCGTATAAAATGGCCTTAAGCTCTCATCGATATAAAATGGAACCCCCTGCAACACATTTCCCATAGCCACACCAAAAATCAAAGCTGGAACAAAACCACCAATAAATAATGCCCAGTCCCAAACGGTACGCCATGTTGGATTTTCCAATTTGGACCTGTATTTAAATCCCACAGGTCTTAAAATTAGAGCTAAAAGTACAACAAGCATTGCCAGATAAAAACCGGAAAACGACAATGCATACAACATCGGCCAAGCCGCAAATATAGCCCCGCCTCCTAATATAAACCATACCTGATTCCCTTCCCAGGTTGGGCCTATACTATTAATAAGTATTCGCCTCTCAATATCGGATTTTCCTATCCAAGGAAGCCACATAGCAACCCCAAGATCAAAACCATCCATTATGGCAAATCCAATTAATAGGACACCAATCAATACCCACCAAATCACTCTTAAAGTTTCATAATCTAAAGGCATTAGAGTCTCCTAAAATTAGTTGTGCATTCCATCAGGCCCAAGGCGAATATACTTCACCATCAAATAAAGCTCTACTACAGCCAAAGTACTATAGAATAGTACAAATCCAGATATAGAAGTCATTACTTGCCCAGGAGATAATGAAGAACTACCCATAAATGTCGGTAATACCCCTTGAACAACCCAAGGCTGACGGCCATATTCAGCGACCACCCACCCTAATTCCGCAGCAATCCAGGGAAGGGGTAATGAATAAAAAGCAATGCGGTGATACCAACGTGAAGTATGTAATTTATGTCGGACAGAAAGATAAAAACCAATCGCAAACAATAAGATAAAATACAAACCACAAGCGACCATAATTCGAAATGAAAAGAACATGGGCACTACTTTAGGTTTCAAGTCCTGAGCTGCTTGATTGATTTGCTCTTCAGTTGCATCAGTGACATTGTCCGTATATTTCTTGAGCAACAAACCATAACCAAGGGCATCGCTGTGCTGCTCCAGTACCGCTTTAGCTTGCTCATTTTGAGGATCTTTTTGCAGAGTTCTTAACGCATCATAAGCAATCATCCCCTCTTTAATTTTTTCTTTGCCTTCATCAATCAACTCCACAATACCGTGCAAAGGAGTATTAAATGAGCGAGTAGCAATAATACCTAATACAAAAGGGACATCTATGGCATAACGCGTTGTCATCGTTTGTTCATCAGGTATACCAAATATCGTTAAACTAGCAGGAGCCTTCTCTGTGTGCCACATAGCTTCCATAACAGCAAGTTTCATTTTTTGGTTCTCGTTGGCAACGTAACCGCTTTCATCGCCTAATACAACGACTGAAAGTGCTGCAGCCAAACCAAAAGAAACAGCAACAGTCATAGAACGCTTGGCAATCGCTTGATTTCTTCCTCGTAACAGAAAATAAGCGCTAATAGAAAGAACAAACATCGCTCCAGTAACATAGCCCGCGCTAATAGTATGTACGAACTTTGCTTGCGCCACAGGATTAAACAACAAATCATAGAAGCTACTGACCTCCATACGCATGGTTTGGAAATTAAATTTGGCCCCTACAGGATTTTGCATCCATCCATTAGCAATTAAAATCCATAGAGCAGATAAATTAGTCCCCAAAGCTAAAAGACAGGTACACACCAAATGTTGTAACTTGGACAATTTATCCCAACCAAAAAAGAATAATCCCACAAATGTCGCCTCAAGGAAAAAGGCCATGATTCCTTCTATGGCTAATGGAGCGCCAAACACATCCCCTACATAATGAGAGTAATAAGCCCAGTTGGTTCCAAACTGGAACTCCATGGTCAAGCCAGTAGCGACACCTAAAACAAAGTTAATACCGAATAACACGCCCCAATACTTCACCATTTGACGCCATATTTCACGTCCCGTCATCACATAAACGGTTTCCATAATGGCAAGCAATACCGATAAACCTAAGGTTAAAGGTACAAATAAAAAATGATACAGTGCGGTTAACGCAAACTGTAGCCTAGAGAGATCAACCACTTCACTAACAGGTATCATCAATTCACCTCTTATTATTATTTTGTTGGGAAACTTCTGGTTGTTGTTGCTTACCTAGCAACCATTCTTGATTGCTAGATAAAACTGGATGCATCCCCCTAACACAAACCCACCATAGTAAAAATAGCAAGATTATTTTTATGGTAATAGTTAACGTTATATCTCGAGTCAATGGTTTCATAATCGTTATCCATTAAGAGCCCTCGCCTGGGGAATCAGTATCAAGAAGAGGTAAGCAAAAAGTCGGGCGCAAACGTTCAGGTCCAAAAATATCAGGAAGGCTTCATGCGTGTTTGCGGAAATCTTTTAACTTATGTCCTTACTGCCCCGCTCATACAAAAAAGGCAAGAATATATTTTTCAAGCCAGATTATACTTTACCCGATTTAGCGGCTTAACTCAAAATATTTTCACTAAGATCTTGACAATAATAAAGAGAATCATTATCATTCAAATTATGTTACAGCGTACTATTACATTAATATGAAATCACATTCTAATATAAATCATTCTTCACTTCTAGATTTAATGCGTGCAATTAGTCTGCTTAATAATGAAGAAGAAGCATTAAATTTCTTTACTGATCTCTGCACTCCAGCAGAGTTGGAGTCCATGGCAGATAGATGGCAAGTGATACCTCTTCTAAGACAAGGTATTCCTTACCGCTCTATCCATGACCAAACAGGAGTCAGTGTTACTACAATTACCCGTGTAGCTCGTTGCTTAAGCTTCGGTACCGGTGGATATAATCTTATTGCGGATAGGATGGAAAAGTGATGAAAGAGCGCTTACGTTTAGCCCTACAAAAAAAGGGGCGGTTGTCAGAGGAATCATTGAATCTTTTGCAACGCTGTGGTTTAAAGTTCCGAATAAAGCCTAATGCTTTATTGACTCATGTAGATAATTTCCCCATAGACTTACTTTTTGTCCGTGATGATGATATTCCTACTTTAGTATTTGATAATTTATGTGATGGCGGAATAGTTGGCGAGAATGTCTTATTAGAAGCATCACTTGCTAGACCACAAAGACAATATAATAAAATGTTGGCTTTAGGGAGCTGTGCCTGCCGTTTGTCTATAGCAGTTCCAGAATCCTTTGATTATCAAGGGCCAGGTAGTTTGGACGGGAAACGCATTGCAACCAGTTATCCTTATTTACTCAATCAATATTTAAAAGAAAGAAAAATTTGTGCTGATAGTCTTGTGTTATCAGGCTCTGTGGAAGTAGCTCCTCGCATGGGTATGGCCGATGTTATTTGTGATTTGGTATCTAGTGGCCAAACTCTGGAAGATAACAAGCTGATAGAAGTAGATACCGTGTTACAAAGCCAGGCTGTATTCATTCAAACGCAGAAACAGTTTACTCCTATTCAGCAAGAACTATTTGACATGCTCTCCCGACGAATTCAAGCCGTTCAACAAGCTCAAGAAAGAAAATACATAGTATTTCACGCCCCTAAATCGGCTCTAGAAGGAATTGCAGAGAATTTACCAGGGGCAGAAGCACCAACCATACTGCCTTTACCTGGGAATCCCAATAAAGTAGCCGTACACGTTGTTTCTAGTGAGCGAGTATTTTGGAACACATTGGAAACGATTCAAGATTTAGGTGCGAGTTCTATTTTAGTCCTCCCAATAGAAAAAATGTTGGAGTAAGTATTATGTTATGCATTAAAAATTGGCAATCATTATCTTTAGTAGAAAAAAAACAATGCTTATCGCGTCCAATTCAAGCAAACTCTGTTCAGGAAAGAGTATCAGCCATCATTAAGAAGGTACAAAATTCTGGTGATGAGGCTTTATATGAATTGACCCAGCAATTTGATCAAGCCCAACTTGAAACGCTTCAGGTATCACCACAAAAAATCCAAAATGCAAGAATTAGCCAAAAATCATTAACTGCCATAAATCAAGCTATAGAAACTATTACAACGTATCACCAAACTTTACTACCAGAGGACACTCAGGTGACCACAGCCACTGGTGTTGATATTCTCAATACATGCAGACCCATTCAACGTGTTGGCTTATATGTTCCTGGAGGGAATAAAACGCCTCTTGTATCTTCTTTGCTAATGCAAGCTATTCCTGCTCGTGTTGCTGGATGTCCGATAAAAATACTCTGTACCCCACCCGATGCAAATGGGAACATTAATGACTACTTACTTGTTGCCGCACGTTTAAGTGGCATAGAAACCATTTATTCTGTAGGTGGAGCACAGGCTATTGCGGCAATGGCTTATGGAACCGAATCAGTAACCAAAGTAGATAAAATATTTGGCCCAGGTAATAGTTATGTTACAGAAGCGAAAACTCAAGTGGCTCGCGATCCATATGGTGCAGCTATAGACATGCCAGCCGGCCCTTCAGAAGTGATGATACTTGCCGACGATCAAGCGAATCCTGCTTTTATTGCTGCTGATTTATTAGCCCAAGCAGAACATGGAGTTGACTCGCAAGTATTGTTAATTTGCGATAACAAAAATTATGCAGATCAAGTCAACCAACAATTAATGGTGCAGTTGGCTAATTTATCGAGAAAAGAGTTAATCAAGCAATCATTATCGCACAGTAAAATTATTATTTGTTCCAACTCTAAAGAGCAAATTAATATTATTAACTCTTATGCCCCGGAACACTTAATCATCAATAAAGAAGATGCTTCATCTTGGATAGAGCAAGTATCAGCTGTTGGTACTATATTCCTTGGTCCCTGGGCAGCAGAAACTATGGGTGATTATGTTACAGGAAGTAACCACGTCTTACCTACTAATGGTTTTGCCCGTAACCATAATGGATTAAGTACTATGGATTTCTTAACACGATTTAGTGTGCAATCCATCAGTAAAGAAGGAATTCACAGTTTAGGTCCTGCAGCAGTTACTTTAGCGCAAATTGAAGGTTTAGATGCCCATGCTAATGCAGTGCAAATCAGACTTGATAACTTGGAGGTTTAAATGTCTATACTCAATCTAATACGTCCAGAATTATTAAATAGCCCTAATTATGTTCCTGGTGGGAATGATGCAAAATATCGATTGCACGCAAATGAATTACCATGGGCACCAATAGAAACGAAACCCATTGATGTCAATTTTTATCCTGATATAAGCTCTCAAGATCAATTACAAGAACAATTAGCCGCTCGTTATCAAGTGAAACAAGATCAATTAGTCCTCACCAGGGGGAGTGATGACGGCATTGATTTAGTCATTCGTTTATTTCTCTCAGCGGGACAAGACGCATTTATGCAATTTCCCCCCACGTTCCCTATGTATGCATTTTATGTTCGCTTGCAACAAGGAGAACTCATCCAGTGCCCTTTAGATCCATCGAATAATTTTAATTTATCTCTAGAAAATATAAAAAATAGTTGGAAACCTAACTGCAAAATTATCATGTTCTGTAGCCCTAACAACCCAACAGCAGACCTAATTGATTTAGAACTTATTGCGTCAGCCTGTGAGCTTTATAAAAATCAATCTCTTGTCGTGGTAGATGAAGCATATATTGAATTTTCTGGTACACAAAGTGCTACCACCCTAATAAATCAATTTGAAAATCTAGTCGTATTACGCACTTTATCCAAGGCCTCAGGTTTGGCTGGTTTACGTCTAGGAAGTATCATTGCTCAGGCTCACGTGATACAGGCATTCAAAAAGATTATTGCGCCTTTTACTCTCTCTAGCGTAGTAATTGAATTAGCTCACAATGCCCTAGTACAAAAGGAGTGGTTTTCATCCGCTATTGAGGCGATTCAGACCTCTCGCGAATGGCTAATCAATGAATTGCGAGAAAACCGCTTCATTGCAAAAGTGTATCCCACCAAAGCCAATTTTATTCTGATTAAATCCCCATATAGTAAAGAACTAATAACCTGCTTTGCTAAAGAAGGCATAGCCATTAGGGATTTTCCTGCCAACTCACCATTACATGACCATTTAAGAATTACGGTTGGAAGTGAAAAACAGAATAAGCTACTTATAGCTACACTGTCTTCTTTCTCACCTGGTCGAGCAGGATAGAACAAAGAGGAGTTCGTCAAATCAACCTACTTTGAATGTTTTAGGATTTTAAAATGCAAAAAATTTTATTTATTGACCGTGATGGTACGCTAGTAGAAGAACCATTTGATTTTCAAGTCGATTCTTTGGATAAAATCAAATTAACCCCGGAAGTAATTCCTGCTCTACTGCAATTACAAAAAGCCAATTTTAAATTCATTATGGTGACGAATCAAAATGGGATAGGTACTCCTAGTTTTCCAGAAGAGGACTTTGCCATTTGTCATGATTTTATTCTTGATTTATTTAGCTCTCAGGGAATAGTGTTTGATGAAATATTTATTTGTCCTCATATACCAGAAGACAATTGCTCCTGTCGCAAGCCTAAAACAGGGTTATTAGATCAATGGATAAAACAAAATACATTTAATCGCTATGCGTCATGGGTAATAGGTGATAGAGACAGCGATAGAGAGTTGGCTGACAATTTAGGAGTGCAATTTCTACCCATTTCCAAGGAGCACACTTGGAATGAAATTGTTTGTACTTTGCTGAATAATCAGAGGAAAGCAGAAATCAGCAGAATCACCAAAGAAACTGAGATTAACCTCTCGTTAACTTTGGACAGTGATCAAACAGCAAAGATTCACACCCCTCTACCCTTTTTCAATCACATGTTAGAGCAAGTGGCAAAACACGGTGGATTTAATCTGCAGTTAGAAGCTTTAGGAGATATAGAGGTTGATGATCACCACTTGATAGAAGACACGGCGATTGCCCTTGGAGAAGCGCTCAAAAAAGCTCTAGGGGATAAATGGGGCATCACCCGTTATGGTTTTACCCTTCCAATGGATGAATCTCTTGCGGCTATTGCTATAGATGTTAGTGGTCGTAGTTTTTGTGATTTTAATGCACCTTTTACCCGAGAATTTGTTGGTGGTATGGCCACAGAAATGGTTCCTCACTTCTTTCAATCTTTATCTAGTGCGCTTGGTGCAACCATTCACCTTAGTGTCACAGGAACTAATCACCATCACATGATTGAATCGTGTTTTAAATCATTAGGAAGAGCGTTACGCCAAGCCTGTACAAAAACAAGCGAGTCGTTACCGTCGACTAAGGGGCTTTTATGATTGCTGTAATCGATATCAGTGGAAATAATCTCACCTCTTTGGGCAATGCACTTAAGAGTCTGGGTTATAACTATGTCTTAACTCACGATGCTAAAGAAATACAAAAAGCCAGCCATGTTATTTTGCCCGGAGTAGGAGCTGCGGCTTACGGAATGCTGGCTTTGCGTGAATATGGTCTAGATGAACTATTAGGCGACTTAACTCAGCCCATATTAGGAATCTGTCTTGGCATGCAATTATTACTCGAATACAGTGAAGAGGGTGATGTTGATTGCTTAGGTTTAATTCCAGGGACAGCAAAATTACTCCCTAAAAAAGAATATTACCCCGTGCCTCATATGGGATGGAATCAATTAAAATGGTGTAAAGATACCTCTTTGCAACACCAATTAAGTACCGAGGAATACGTTTATTTTGTGCATAGTTATGCCCTAACTATGAACCAATATACAGTAGCCAGCTGCGATTATAGTGATGAATTTTCAGCAATAATTAACAAAAATAATATTTTTGGTATGCAATTTCATCCAGAAAAATCAGCTGAAACAGGTCTGATTTTACTTAATAATTTTTTGTCTTTGGAGTCCTCCAATGTTAATTATTCCCGCAATTGATTTACAGGAAGGTGCTTGCGTACGATTGAAGCAAGGTCAATTTGATCAAATTACTCAATTTGATATCTCCCCTATTGAACGAGCAACTTATTTTGCTCGACTGGGCGCACAACGTCTTCATATAGTAGACTTAGACGGAGCTCGCGCAGGGGCCATGCAACAATTACCCTTGATCAGTGCCATGCAAAAAACCGGAATTACTGTCCAGGCAGGAGGAGGAATAAGAACTCTAGAACAAGCTCAACAATGTATTAATGCAGGCGTCTCAAAACTGGTTATTGGAAGTATTGCTATTTCCAATCCAGAGTATACTCAAAAAATTATTGCCACCATTAAACCAGAGGACATCATCCTCGCTATAGATATTCGTATAGAAGAAAACATTCCTGTTCCTGCTATTAATGGCTGGCAAACAAACAGCAATAGCAATTTATGGGAAGTTGTTGCTTATTACCAACAATTAGGAATCAGTGAAATACTTTGCACTGATATAGCCTGTGATGGAATGATGGCTGGACCTAATTTTAACTTGTATCAGCAAGCAATTGAGCGTTTTCCCCATATCTTCTGGCAAGCTTCTGGAGGAATTCGCTCCTCAGAAGATATAGCGATGCTAGATAAAATCGGCATTGCGGCAGCTATTTTAGGATTAACGCTATATACAGGTCATTTTGATTTGTCCGCATGTTTAGCTGAATATACGTAATGAATACAGTAGGTCGGGCGCTTCGCCCGACAAATCAAACAAACCCCAAATGCAGTTTATGTTTCGGGTTATAAGGGGTATTAAAAGATGTTAACTAAACGCATTATTCCCTGTCTTGATGTTCGTGATAATCAAGTAGTCAAAGGAGTACAATTTCGTAATCATAGGATTATAGGAGATATCCTACCTTTGGCCGCTCATTATTCAGCATCAGGAGCCGATGAATTAGTTTTTTATGATATTACAGCGAGTAGTGATAGACGTTCTGTTTGCCCTGATTGGGTCAATCAGGTGGCTGCCACTATTAATATTCCTTTCACTGTTGCTGGAGGAATTCGCACTTTTGAGCACGCTAAGGCTATATTAAATGCAGGAGCAGATAAAATTTCTATTAATAGTCCTGCGCTAGAAAATCCTTCATTAATTAATGAATTAAGTGAGTGCTTTGGTCGTCAATGTGTAGTCATAGGTATTGATAGTCAATGGGTTGGTAACGATTACTATGTCTATCAATATACAGGCAGTGAAAGTACGAGTATGAACTCCAAACGCAAAACTCGTGATTGGCTACAAGAAGTTCAAGACAGAGGTGCAGGAGAAGTGGTTCTTAACTGTATGCAAGCAGATGGTGTGCGCTCAGGTTATGATATTACGCAATTAAAAAAAATGCGTTCCCTATGTCAGGTTCCTTTAATCGCCTCGGGTGGAGCAGGAAAAATTAATGATTTTATTGATGTTTTTCAGCAATCGCATGTTAATGGAGCTTTGGCAGCGAGTGTTTTTCATGACAAAATACTCACTATACAAGAAATTAAATTAGCCCTTAAAGAACAAAAAATAGAGGTACGACTATGAGTGATGTAGAAATTAACTCTCTTGATTGGCACAAGATGAATGGATTACTTCCTGCGATAATACAAAATGCAGAAAACGGCAAAGTACTTATGTTAGGTTATATGAGTCAAGAATCATTAATTGCCACCTTAACTTCTGGTCAATTAACTCTCTATAGCCGCAGCAGAAAAAGATTGTGGCGTAAAGGAGAGTCTTCTGGCAATAGTATGGCTGTGCTGCATATCAGCGCTGATTGTGACAATGACAGTCTTTTAATTCAAGTAATTCCTAAAGGCCCTGCATGCCACCTAGGATATAACAGCTGTTACCAACCTCCTTTCAATAGCACACTCGGTTTTATTGACGCCCTCATTGAACTCATTAATGAACGTGCGGAGACAAACAGTGAAAACAGTTACACAGCAAAACTTCTAGAGTCTGGCATTCACCGATGTGCTCAAAAAGTGGGTGAAGAAGCAATAGAAACAGTGATTGCAGCAACAAGTCAAGACAAAGAAGAATTAATTAATGAAAGTGCTGATTTGATATTCCATTTGATGGTGCTTTTAAAGGCATGTGAATTAAGTTTGTATGATGTATTGCAGTGTTTACAAGAACGAGATAGAACGATTCATACCTAAACATGTTGTAAACGTTCACTCAATGGCGTCTTAAGCCTATGTAGCCCTGTTGCTTGCAGCCGGGATCAAACATTGTGCCTCGCCCTTACGGAATTTAAGGTAATAGGTAGGTTGGATTAGCGCAGCGTAACACAACCTACATTACTAATGTCGCAAAGACTCCTTCATCTTCACTATACGCTTATACGCCTCGTTAATCCTTTGCTCAGGAATTTCCCCTGAGTGAACTTTTTTCTCTATAATATCTACCAGTTCTTTAGGATCTTGTAATTTATCTACCAATTGGTTACCAAAGATCAACATATCTACGCCCGCATTAATAGATAAAGTTAAAGCGGTTTCTAAACCATAATAATCAGCTATAGCTTTCATTTGCATATCATCGGTAATAACAACCCCATCAAACTGCAAATCATGACGAAGTAATCCATTAATGATACTTGGCGACAAAGTAGCGGGTACCCCTGTAAGATCTAATTTTCTATTAACAATGTGGGCAACCATGATCATATGGCAATGACTGGGCTGAGATAATAATTGTAAAAATGGAATCAGTTCTTTTTCATTCCATGTATCTGTCACATCGACAAAACCTAAATGAGAGTCATCAACAGAGCTACCATGTCCTGGAAAATGTTTATAGCTACACTCAATTTGGTTTTCTAAAAATTGACGGGAATAAAGTTGAGCATATTGCGTTACCACCTCAGGATCTGATGAGAAACTACGCTCTAATTTGCCAATGATAGGATTATCAGGATTAACATCAACATCTAAAGTTGGGAAAAAATCTAAATTAAACCCCGTTGAGCGCATCGTTTGTGCCATGCGTTTTGCTGAATCATTGGCTTCATCTAAAGGCATTTTAGCAATTGCTTTAGGAGATTTAATTTCAGGAAATCCATAGCGCTGATGCAATCGGTTCACTTCCCCTCCCTCATAATCTACAGAAATTAATAATGGTAGATTAGGTCTATGGTGTGACTTGTTAGCTTCTTCCGTAATGCGCTGCAATTGTTGATTCAGAAGTTTTACCTGCTGAGGGCTTTCGATATTTTTATCAAAGGTTTGTGATTGTACACTAAAATCGAACAGAATAACTCCACCGATATTCTCTCGATCTATTGCTGTTGCGATTGGAGAATGGGAATCAATATTTTTTCCTTCGAAACCAATAATTAACATCTGACCAATTTTATCTCTTAAGCTAGGCTCCACGGCATACAAAGAGATAGCAAACAGCCATAAGAAAGATAAAAAAACGAGGCGCTTAATGTTCAACATAGTTCTCTCTATTGAGACAGGAATTACCCTGTTTGGGTTGCACAATTTTTAAGCCACCAATTATACTAAAAAAGACCGAACTAATCAAATATTGATCACACCATTAATTAAATCCTCTTTTTTAGAGCTCAATGTCGGGCACTTTGTTGCCCGACCTATTTTTTATTTAGATCAAATTGTTGATTGAGCTGAAACCGCTTTTTCACATACTTTTTGCAACGCCGTTAACAGTTGCTTTAATGCGGGAACTTTCTGAACGTCCAATTGATATTCTTTAGCCATTTTGATCGGATCAGTGAAACTGAGCCAAACTTGTCCGGAACTGTCTTGTGTAGCCATAATTCGTAACGGTAAATCCAAAGCAAAAGCAGGATTTTCTTGCATTAAAGCAGTTCCTTTTTCAGGATTGCCAATGATAATCACCTCTGTATCTGCCAGCGTTTGCTTTGCCTTTTCCGCCTCGGCAGCATGATCAATATGGGCAAAACAAGTTACCCCCATGCTTTCGACTATACTCTTAACTCGCTCAATAGTTTTTGACACGGAATAAGGACTTTGGATGGTTGCAGACCAAGAAGCACTTCCTAGAGGTATGCCCAGTTTAGGATCAAAAGCTGTAGCTATTTTCCGCGCTAAAATATCTAAATCTGGTAAATTACCTTTATTGGCTAATAAGGTAACGCAGACTAATTCTGTTGGTGCGGTGAACCGGCTTAAAAAGGTAGAATAACCAGGAATGGCACCTTTGATGTGCATTAATCCTTTATGGCCTGGAAATAACCATCCAACATTACCTGGAATAGTCTTTCCTCCTATCATGGGGGAGTTGTATAAAAAATTTCGATTCTCTGGATTTTTAACTAAAACCCCTCCAGCAAGACCTATATCCCATATACTAATATCCTCAGCAGTAGCAACAATACCACTACTAGCATAAGAGGAACTCCAAGACATAGGAGGAACTCGCCTCAGTCCAGATTCTGTTTGCTCGTACCCAGCAGCAGGCTCTGTAGGATCAATAAATTGTGGAAATTGCAGAAACTTACTGTGCTTGAAAGGATTAGAACCATTCTCAATTTCATTGGAAATAGATTCGGTAGTATTAACAAAAAAAGTATTTCTCAAACCAACTCGTTCGATCTGATTTTTAGTCACGTATTCTTGGTAGCTCATTCCACTGGCTTTTTCTATAATCAATCCAAGTAAATAAGGATTCGTTGCACTCGTTTGCATTTGAGTGCCAGGTTCAAATAATAATGGTTTGTCTTTAATTAAATTTAATAACTCATCAGACTGATAATGGTTTGCATAATTAAATGAGGTACTTTCTGTATAATCAGGGATACCCGAACTATGGGTCAGTAGCACTCTTATTGTAATTGCATGCCAACTGTCTGGTATGGTAGGTAGATAATTTTTAATTAAATCATCTAATTGCAATTTCCCTTCTTCTTGCAATTGCATTATGGCGACCGCAGTATAAGCATTGGTCATTTGTCCTATATTAAAAACAGTTCGAGTGCTAACTAGGCGTCTCTTCTCCAAATCAGAAATACCATATCCTACAACTCGTGTAATATAAGGTGCTTGCACTATACACAATACCATACCAGGTACTTGATTCTCTTCCATATATTGAATCACTAAATCATCAACTGACTGGCCTTGATACACTGTGTGGAAATCACCACGTCCTGCATGAAATATAGAACTCATAATCCCTCCAATTATCACATCCTAATTGATATCATAAATAATCTTGACTATATCAATTAGTTATTAATTTCATATTTCTGATTTGATTTAAGTGTAGTTCATCTATAAGTGAAATGCAGAGTTATTAAAATATGGATAAATCTACACCACCGCCAATAAAATTGCAGTCAAATAATTCCCCTCAGGAAATGAAGCTAAAGTAGGATGACAACTCGCAGGCCCGTATATCCCTAATACTCGCGCTTGCTTACCAACAGCTGCTGCTTGTGCACTCACTAAAGAGCAAAAATCTGCTGATGAAAGCGCTGAAGAACAATTACAGGTCATCAGTAAAGAACCTGACTTCATGTGCTTAAACACTTCTCTATGTAAAAAGCGATAATAATTTTTAGCACGTTGTAAATGTTTTTGGGACGGTACTAATTTAGGAGGGTCCAAAATAACGACGTCGTATTCTCCTGCTTTAGCTAGATAATCTCGTGCATCAGCTTCAACAAAATCTATATTAGTTAAGCTATTTAATGACGCATTACTTTTTCCTTGAGCTATAGCTTGCTCCGAACTGTCTACAGCAGTGACATGTAATGCTCCCGCCCTAGCTGCATGTAAGGCAAAACCGCCCGAGTAAGTATAAAGATCCAATACCTTTTTACCTTTGGAAAACTCAGCCATACGTATATGATTTTCTCTTTGGTCTAGGAATAAACCTGTTTTTTGTGCTGACGCAAATTCGACTTGGTAAATCACCCCTCCTTCCATAACTTGAGTGGTACGGTGCGCCTCCCTAACTGTTGTTTCTTTCCACCCATCCTGCGCTAAAGGTTTGCTTTGTGCCATCCATATGATGTGATCATCAGGAAATAGTTCTTGTAAGGCCTCGGTAATCAGTTTTTTATTCAATTCCACCCAATAGGCAGAACTAGAAACAACACAAAATTGATTAAATCTATCTATGGTTAAGCCAGAAAGCCCATCCGCTTCACTGTTAAATAATCTATAGGCTGTAGTTGTTTGACTCGGCAATAAAAGACATTCTCTTACTTTTTTGGCTTGTTGCAGTCTATGTCTTATTAATGGCTTATAATCATTGCTTTCAATGGGCTCACTTGCTAATCCTAATACTCTAACTCGATACAACGAGTGCTCATTATAGACCCCAATCCCTATAAGCTCTCCTTCGTTAGTATGAATATCAACTAGATGCCCTGTAATCGGTTTACCCGTATAACGAGCAATAGCTTTAGGGAAAATCCAAGGATGACCTCGTAAGACTGTATTTTGTTTTGCAGCAAGTAAAATAACTTTCGCTTTCATTTTCTATTTCCCAAAGGCTAAAAGTCGGCTAATCTACACTATCAAACGATAGTGCTGCAATGGGGTCGAGGATAAAGATGCACCAAACAACAAAAAAAATAATCATTTTTCTTTTCATATACACTCTAAGTTCCTTCGGATATGCAGGTCCTTGGTTTACCGGCCCCATACTTGCTCCCGCAGGTCACACTGTTGCTCGTGGCCATACTAACCTTGAAATTTATGGTTTAGATGTATTTGGCTATGGTCAATATAATAGTTCAGGAACTATAATTCATTCTCCTTTGTTTAAAAGTTTTGTTGTTAACCCTATATTGACTCATGGATTCACTGAGTGGTTAGATGTTCAACTTGCAGTTCCATATGTCTTCGACTCTACTCGTAAACAAAGTTATAACAGAATATCAGACACCACGGTGGCTCTGGGCTTTCAATTAGTAGAACAACAAGGCTCTCCTAAGAAAGCTGATGTACGTATCTTACTTCAAGAAGTTTTCCCTACAGGTAAATTTGATAACCTTAATCCAAGATTACTTGGTACTGACGCTACCGGGCTAGGCAGTTATCAGACACAAGTCGGTTTAAATCTGCAATACTTGCGAGAAGTGTTTGTTGGACATTATTTACGTACTCGTTTGATTCTCTCCCACCTGTACACAAGTCCGGTTATTGTCCATGGATTAAATAGCTATGGAGGAGCAGTAGATACCGATGGTAGGATTGAGGGCGTCCATGAAAATGATGCCGATTTAGCATTTGAATATACCTTAACTCAAAATTGGGTTGCAGTAATGGAGGGTACTCTCTCAGAAGGAGGAGCAACACGATTCAAAGGATTTAGAGGCACTACTGCTAGTGGCCTACCGGCTAGTATAGGCAGCGGTTCATTTAATGAGGTAGCCTTAGCACCGGCCTTAGAGTATAACTTCAATGCTAACATAGGTCTTATTGGCGGCGTTTGGTTTCCAGTTTCAGGAAAAAATACCTCTTATTTTAGAACCTATGTCTTGGCCTTAAACGCCTTTTGGTAATTACGAGTTGAACCCTACGATGGAAAAAAATAAGTTATCCTACAGCCTAACTCTTGGGGCTTTAGGCGTAGTATTTGGTGATATTGGTACTAGTCCGTTGTATGCATTGAAAGTAACGCTGGATAATCTCTCAATTAATCAAGTGAATGTTTTAGGAGTTTTGTCGCTTATTTTTTGGTCTTTACTAGTTATTATCTCCTTTAAATATTTAATGATCATTTTCAAAGCAGACAATGAAGGGGAAGGAGGAATTCTTGCCCTTCTCGCTTTAATGAAACATAAAAGCACTACTTATGAACCACTATTTTATATAGTCGCCATATTTGGGGCGGGACTGTTACTAGGTGATGGTATGTTGACTCCTGCCATATCAGTAATTAGTGCTGTAGAAGGCATCAGTACACTGTCTACTTCATTCACTCCTTACGTCCTCCCAACCGCGTGTATTATCTTTGTCTTATTGTTTATGCTGCAATCCAAAGGTACGGCAAACATCGGTTATCTTTTTGGTCCGTTAATCCTAATCTGGTTCTGCACCATAGCCGTTCTTGGTTTAATTCAAATTATTAATGATCCTGTGGTTCTTAAAGCCATAAACCCCTATTATGCCTTTACCTTCCTTAAAGACGCAGGTTCTCGTGGCTATTTCTTACTAGGCGGTATATTTCTTGTGGTCACTGGAGGCGAGGCGCTATTTGCTGATATTGGACATTTCGGCAAAAATCCCATAAGAGCTAGTTGGTTTACCTTAGTTCTTCCTTGTCTGATAATAAACTATTTCGGTCAAGGCGCTCATTTATTAAAGCATCCTGATGCCATTAGCAATCCATTTTATATGATTGCTCCTAGTTGGTTCTACCTACCCTTAATTATTCTAGCTACTATCGCCACTGTTATTGCATCACAAGCAGTCATTTCCGCAACCTTCTCGTTAACCAAACAAGCGGTCTTACTAAGTTTGTGTCCACGGATACCAATAATTCAAACATCCAGACTCTATTCAGGTCAAATTTACGTTCCCCAAATTAATGTGATCCTATTTATAGGAACTCTATTCCTATCTCTATTTTTCAAAACATCCGATAACTTGGCACATGCTTATGGAATAGCCGTTAATTTTTATATGCTGCTTGTTGATGCGATGGTCGCTTACGCTGCAATATCAATTTGGCATTGGTCAAAACTTAAAGTAGTAATAATATTTGGTTTATTTCTTACTATAGATTTTGCCTTTCTAGGAGCTAATTCTCACAAATTCTTAACGGGTGGATGGGTTCCCGTTACTTTTGCCCTATTTGTAGCTTTCATCATGTACACGTGGAAGTATGGGCTGGAATACCTAAGAAAAAACTTCTACTTGAATAAAGATGATATATATAAAATATTGAAACAATTACAATATAAAAGTCTGAATCAACTTCCTGGAGTTACGGCCATTTTTATCACTGATGTCTATGATAAAAGTGGAGGAAGTTTTCTTCATTTCCTCAAACTAAGTCGCTCTGTTCCCGAAAATGTGCTCATTGTGGATTATATAGTGGATAACATTCCTCACGTGCATTACAGCCAACGTTATGAAATATCGTGTTTAGATGAACGCGTCTGTAAGTTAACTATCCATTATGGATTCATGCAAACGATCTCCATACCTAGAGCGATAGAAAAAGCCAGCAATAAGAAACTCCTTCCTTTTAAATTAAACATTAATCAAGCAACCTATATGGTTGAAATACCGAATGTGATGGCATCAAGATCGAAAAGGTCCTTAGCCTTTTATTGGCAAGAAAAAATCTTTGCTTTTTTAATGCGTAATTACTCCGCTAATTTAAATATTGAGTTTTACAAGTTACCTTATAATAGGACTATAGCTATTGGTACTTATTGTATTTTGTAGTCGGGCAATTTATTGCCCGCTCTACTTCTAATCTAAAAAGTTTTCCCGCCCAAGCCATAATAAATATCCGGAGTATAATTTTCTTCTTGTTCTTTTACTCTCTTTATCTCCTGAAAGGCTTGTTCTTTAAGAGGCCCATAATCAATTCCTTCCCATCGACTGGTCATTGAATATCCCACACTTAAAAGATGGGCTCTAGAAAAACGGTCATTCTCAATAATATCTCCTATAAACATAAATTTTTTATCTGCAGATATTGTGGGTTTATCACTAATTTCACACGAAGCGCTGATACCTAATCTAGATTTTTCTCTTGTGCATTTAATAGCACAGATGATGGATTGAGTAGGAACTTTAAACGCTAATGCCTCGTAAGCATACAAAGGCCACCCAGCAACAGCCCCCAGGTTATCTACTTTATGCTCAAAGAATCGACAAATATTTCTGGTTTGTATCGTTTGAAAGCTATGTAAATCAATCACTACATCCAGAGCACTGGTTGGTGTATCAGCAGTTCGAGACAATGTCACTGCTCCAGTGTTTAGCCCTAAATATTCAATTTGCGTACACTCTGGTAGAGCAATGGCATAAATATAAGAATCCTCTGTATTCAATGGAAAAATAGGGGCGCTTTCTAATTTGGTAGTCATGCAAACACAAACTACTGGATCAGCATCTACCGCTTGATTATCAAGTCCATTATCATTGATGTATCCTCGACTTTTAATAGCCTCTCGCCACCAACGTTCTTGAAACTCATCTAATTTAGGTGTGAAACCCTCCTTAAAGATTTGCTCTGGGGGTCTAGTATCTGAACGATAGTAAATTCTTCCTTTTAGCATTTCCTTACTCCTTGCTGTCCCTATCTCATTAGACCTCTTGTATCACTGCAGCTTTTACTCGATTGCTGCGTTATACGTATTTCTCGGGTACTCATTTACTCCTATACTCATCGAAACACTTAGTCTTGATCTCTAGCAAAAACTGCTAGTTATTCAAAAGCTCTATTCAACTGTATAAAAGATTTATTAAGGAAATATTAAGGCTATTAGAGAAATTTTTTAAATTCCTTACGTAGCAAAAATCATTTCATGATAACATTTCTAAATTTACCTAAAGGAAAGAACATGTGGTTTAATAATGCGCTGATATATCGATATGAATTAGACGAGGCTTGTGATTTAAATGCAGCCTTAGCTGAAGAAAGTCTAAAACCTTGTCCACCTCACGCCCGTTTTATATATGGATGGCTTCCTGCTTATGCTGATGAAATGATTCATGAAGTTGCTGGTGGTTCGCTCATTTGCATGGGAAAAGAGGAACGCATACTTCCTCGCGGAGTTATTAATAAAATGTTGGCTGAGAAAATTCAAATGATTGAAACTCAGCATGGTCGTACTGTAAAACGTGCTGAAAAAAACCAAATTGCAGAAGATCTTGAATTTGAACTATTACCTAAATCATTCTGTGTTCAAAAAAGATTGCCTGCCCTTTTAGATACTGTTAGTAAACGCTTAATCATTAACACCTCCAGTAATACTCAAGCTTCTCAACTTACCGCTCTTTTAAGAAAATCAGTACCAGGTATTACTATAGAGCCTTTAACTCATACAGAAAATCTTGCAATACGTTTTGCAGAATGGATACATTCACCAGAAACACTTCCCGCTGATTTTCAATTAGCCTCTGAATGTCTCCTGTTTTCACTAGAAGATGAAAAAAAACGCGTTTTATGTAAAGGTTATGAATTACCTGCGGAAGAAATTTTAACCCTTTTATCTCAGGGAATGGCTACTGCTGAAATTTCGATCATTTGGAAAGAACGCATTCAATTCACCTTAACCCATGATTTCATTTTTAAGAAATTAAAAAGCCTAGATTTTTTAATTGATGAATTTAACGAGTTAAAAGATCTTGATGAAGAATACCTACGTGCAGATGCAGCACTGACCTTATTATCAGGTGAATTAAGAGAGCTCACCAACGATTTGTTGGCTACATTATCGACCGATAATGAAAATACCGATTCGACAGTGGAAGAATTAGTTCAAGAAGAATCTCTCGTCTAAGCAACAAGTCTTTCAACTTAGGTAATCGTTAAGGTAATGGCATCAACTTAAGCTCTTTATAACGTAGCTCGGGCCAAGGGCCGACCTACCCCTTAAGTTGACGCCATTAATCGTTCAGGGTGCGATCTTGAATCTTGGAGGAGTGCCAAGTTTGAGTCCCAGTCGCAAGCGACCAGGATCAAGCATTAGTGATTGTACGTTGGGGTACAACTTATTGAGTCAGCTTAGGCAACTTAGAAGTATGATAGGCAGCCTGATACACAGTCATGGCATCAGATGCAGCACTCTTAAGCCCTAAAGCCATATTGGCATGATACATAATAGCTAACGCTTTTTGCGCGCTTGGAGCTTGCGGATAATTTTTGACTAAATAGCCCGCTCTCTCAATAGCAGCGACATACATTTTACGTTTAAAGTAAAATTCAGATACATTCAATTCATGCTGAGCAAACATATTCCGTAAATAAATCATACGTTGTAATGCGTTAGCCTTATATTTACTTTCTGGAAATTTCTGAATTAATACAGAGAAGTCATTGTATGCTTGTGTCTGTGTTCCAGGATCACGCCAAGATTCATCCATAGGTAACATTTTTGCAAAAACACCGCGTGTTTGCTGGAAGTTTGCTAACCCTTTCATGTAATAAGCATAATCAACGTTTTTAGCTCTTGGATAAAGATGAATAAAACGCTCAGCACTTGCTGCGGCAGAAGGATAATCCTCACTTTTATAGTAAGCATAAATCAATTCCATTTGCGAACTTTCAGTATAATCACTAAAAGGATACATAGTCTCAATCGCTTCAAGTCGCTTCGCAGCAGTAGAATATTCTTCTTTTTTTAAAGCTTTTTGTGCCTCAGTATACAGTTGCTTTGCTGTCATTCCTTTAAATGGATTATTATCCTCATTATCTTTATTCCATTTGGAACATGCGGACGATGTAATAATAAGACTAACTAGGAATAACATCTGAATTCGTTTCATAAACCTACACCTATGTAATATATCTGTTGCTCTTCCACAACAGAGACGCGAAAATAGCGGACATTATACCTATGACTCTCTAATTTGCGAACATTCTTGTGCTTATTCTTAAAATAAAATAAGGTCCTCCCTAAAAGATCAGAACAACAACCAAAAGTGCCATCGCTACGCTATGAATAGGTAAATTTTTTGCTATACTCAAAATATGCCTTAACATTCTATTTTTGAAGAATAAAAAATGAATATTTTCCGTAGCTTATTGATCATTTTTATTTTTACCATTAGCACAGCCCATTCAGAAGAAAAGCCCTTAGATATTGGCATTACACATTTTCTTCCTCCTTATGTCATGCAAGGGGCAAATAATGAAAGCTACGGTTTTGACATAGAAATGATGGACAAAGTATGTAAAATCATGAAGCGTCGTTGCTTATTCCACACCATGCAATTTGATCAACTAATACCTGCAGTAGCAGATAGCAAAATAGATCTAGCGATTAGTTTCTTAACTATTACTCAAGAAAGAACTAAATTAGTTAATTTTAGTCTCCCTTATTTATTAAGTCATTCTCGTTTTTTGACAAAACACTCACCTAATGAAGGATTAGAACCATTTGATGTCAGTTTGTTAAATGGTAAAAAGATTGGCGTGGTCTCTGGAACTATTTTTTATGACCATATAAAGACGATGAATATAGCGAACCCTAAAATAAAACTGTATCCCTCAAATACGAGTCTAATTGAAGCCTTAAATTCTGGAGATGTAGAATTTGTCCTAGTGAATCAACAAGCAGCTCTTTATTGGGAGGCGAATTCATCTGGCTCATTACATCCAATAGGCTCTCCTTATATCTATGGATATGGCGTAGGAATAGCGGTTAATAAGAACAATCCTGTTTTATTATCAGAAATAAATAAAGCATTACTTGAGTATCAGAACAGTGCGGATTTTAAATATAATTACGATAAATTTATTCGACAATTTTAAAATTAATTTAAATTAAATTTAATATACTCAAAAAGTTAAAAAACTATTTGCAAAAAAACAGGCATTAAGTTAGTATTCTCGCCTGTCGGAGAGGTGGCAGAGCGGTCGATTGCGGCGGTCTTGAAAACCGTTGAAGGGCAACCTTCCCAGGGTTCGAATCCCTGCCTCTCCGCCAAGTTCCTCATATAACTTCTTGTTAAATCAATAATTTTTAAAGCATCTTAGAAACAGGGTTACCCCAGTGAAAATACCTTTCTTACAACAATCTAATAATGATCTTCTCGAAAGAACTTCCAGGATTCGATTAATCAAAATCTGTGGGTAGCTTCATATTTTGTTTATGTTCAAAAGCTCTATCAATCTGAGACTTAACTACTCGGTTTAGGGATAAATTAGGTAATTGATCTTTTTCAAAAAACTCTATTTCTGATGTCTCAATACTGGCTTTCTTTTCACCCCCAACTAATTCACAGATAAAAAATATCTTATATGTGTGGGGTAATTGTATTGGATGAGGATGTTTATTTTTGTCAAACAATGCCATTAACTTTATCGCTTTTGTTTTAAATCCTGATTCTTCATATATTTCTTTGCACACAGCTTCACTAGGTGATTCATTAACATCAACCCAACCACCAGGCAATGTCCATAGCTGGTCAGAACGCTCTTTGACTAATAATATTTTATCACCTTTAAATACAGCTCCTCTGACATCCAATTTCGGTGTTGCATACCCTTTTTCACAATTAAATAAATCAATGATTTTATCAAAAGTAAAACTGGATTTTTCAACCAATATTGAAGCAGCAATTTTCTGTATTTGTAGATATCGCTCCTTATCAAAAGCATCTTTGGTAAAAAGCAAACCATTTTGTGCAATTGCAAAAAGTGAGTTCGCTATTTCCACTAATTTATCCATATAGATCCTATTTTATTTACTTTATTTATTATGAATAGCTTATTTTATAAATAGGAAAATCATTAAGAACAAGCTCTTTTTCTACCCGATATTTTAAACTCCCCTTAGTCGGATCATCCTTATTTGACACAAAAGTCACATCTAAAGGATATCCGTTATCCATTTGTCTAAATCGCAGGCACTTTAGTGATTCAAGTGGTAATAAAAGACTTCCACCCATTGATGCATTTCCTATATAAACAGGAATATCATTAATATGAAATAAATAGTTTTTTTGCAATTTTTGATCAACATCCTTATATTGGATTTGAAGATTATCAGGTAATTCTATTTGCTTATTCCACTTTGCATGTCTCCAATCAAGCAACCATTCAGGTGTTGTTGATGTTTCAATAATTAAAATAGGATGCAGTCCCATAGTATTCATTTGCTGTGCATATTGGATAATAACCGTAGAATAATCCGTCTCTGTTTTACCATGAATTTCATTTATTAGGTTCTTAGATTTGGCATCCTCCAAGATGTCTAAAACTAAATAGGAGCATACTTGAGGGATAACAGAGGTACGATACCATGCATCACTAAAACCACTCTCATCGAATACAGGTTCTGTTAAACAAGACTTAGGAAAATCACTATAACCAAATATTTGCTCCTTTAATGGCTGTGAAACCCATTCAACCTGTTGAAATAAACAAACCGGAAAAACAGCGGTTTCAGAAGTAAATCCAATTGATGATGCTTCTTCGCTAATTTTTTGAAGTTTAAATTCAGATAAAGGAAGATCTATAATTTTTTTAATTTGCCAGTCAAGTAGTTTTTCTTTTAAAGATGATATTTGCTCTTTCAAAACATCAAGAGGAAAAGTCTCGTTTTCTTTTAATACTCTAGAATTACTAATTGGCACGATGTTAATAGGCTCATCATAATTTTCATCGATAAGACGCTGAATGAGCACTGAGTACTCCTCATTATCTATTTTATCAAGCATGCTTAAATATCGCTCTAACCCGTAAATTAAATCTTTAGAGGAGTTATCCTTTAAAAAGGTTAATATTTTTTCAATTGAAGGATATTCGGCGAATTTATTTCTATCCGTAGCAACAACAAAAGCCCCTAATATTAATTCCTGTGGAAATAAACCACCATTATACTCCTCTACAGAAGAGTATAATCGACCAGGTATTCTTTCTGCTTGAGTTAAGGAGTCAAGTTGGTTTAATAAACTGTTAAATTGATTACCATAGGAATTTCTATTAACAATACGTCTTAAAATTGACATAATGTAATCATTGTTACTGAGAAGCCTCTTCTCGCCTAATATGGCAGCTTTATCATGTAAATCACCTTTTAATATTCTATTTAC
>DAIAOV010000047.1 GCA_027437055.1 Legionella sp.
TCTATCATCCATTCTCTTTACGATCTATTGGATGATAGAAACCCAAGACATTTCTTAAAGCAACCCGATTGCCCTAGGATTTATTCACCAAAACCAACTATTTATTTGTGGTAGAATCAAGGATTTGATCATTATTCACGGCGCAAATTTTTACCCTCAAGATTTAGAGTTAACTGTTTCTTACGCGCATTCAGCAGTAAGAGAGGGATGTGTTGCTGCGTTTAGTATTGACGTGGATCGCGAAGAAAAATTAGCCATAGTCTGTGAGGTGAATGGATTTCATGACTATGATTCAGTGATTCACTCAATTACCCAAGCAATTGCAAGAGAACATCAAATCTCAGTACATACTATTGCATTGATAAAACCTAGAGCCTTACCTAAGACTACTAGTGGAAAAATTCAAAGAAAGTTGAGTAGAGAGTTATTATGCCAACGCGAGTTACCGGTAGTTAAGTTATGGGTTATTGGTCAAATAATCGACAACGAACCAGTCAATATTAGTTCCGAGAAAACGCAATACGTTCAAGCCAAGGAATTAAGAACATGGTTAATTAATAAAATTGCAGTTCGCACTCAGATGAAACCAGAAGCCGTTGATTGTGATAAGGCGTTTACGGAATTTGGAATAGACTCTCTTGAGCTCGTAGGCATTGTTGATGAATTAGAGCAATTTTTGAATAAAAAAATAGAATTAGGCTTGTTTTGGGATTTCCCGACTATCAATATGATTACAGAACATTTTGTCTCGGTTCCAGATTCAATTGTTACAAATAAAATAAAAAATCAATTTAGCTACGGCGTTGGGGAAAAAGGGGTTTTTAAAAAAGCGGGAAAGACAGGACTCCTAATCATTCATGGTTTTAGCGGTACTCCAGGTGAGGTTCTCGATTTTGGCAACCAATTATGGAAGGAAAACATCACCATCGCAATACCTCAGTTAGCGGGACATTGCTCTTCTGAGAAAGATCTAAAATCGTCGAGTCGCCATGATTGGTATGAGTCAGTAGAAAAGGCATACAACTTACTTGCAGAGCATTGCGATCAAATCTATGTTGCTGGTCTTTCCGTTGGTGGGTTATTAGGTCTTAGATTGGCAGCAGAGAAGAAAGAGAAACTGGCTGGAGTGATTTTATTGAGCCTTGTCTTTTTTTACGATGGCTGGAATATGTCAAAACTAAAAATCAATTTCTTAATGCCTTTTATCATACACACTCCATTACGATTTTTGATGGCCTTTAAAGAAAGGTCCCCATATGGAATTAAAGATGAGCGAGTAAGAGAGTCTATTGAGTTGATTATGAAAAATCAACGAAGCAACGCTTCGGAGCAGATTGGCGTGATGAAAATATCCGCTACAAGTTTAAAAGAGGTCAATAATTTAATTCGCGATACCAAGCGATTGTTACCTCATATTCACTGTCCTGCACTAATTATTCATTCACTAGAAGATGATATGGCGAGCATCAAAAATGCGGAGTTCTTACAAAGAAAAATTGGAACAAAGCAAATCAAATTATGTTATCTGGATGATTGTTACCATGTCATCACATTAGACAAAAAGAAAAAAGAAGTAGCCGATCAAGTTCTTCGTTTTTTAATAGCTAATCAATAGCTGGTTTTGTTAAGGTATAGGGGGTAATAGACTATGTTATTTATTGTGGACTTTGATGGAACTATTTCAATTAACGATACCATTGATGTGCTTTTGGAGTTATTCGCATCCAATGAGTACTTATCTATTGAGCAGCGATGGAAAAATAATGAAATAGGTTCTATGGAGTGTATGAAATTACAATTTGAGCTAATTAAAGTCAAAGAAGATGAGCTCAAGAGCTTTCTCGATCATGTAGACATCGATTATTCCTTTATTCATTTTTGTCATTATGCTGCAAAATGGGGGCGGATAGCTATTGCTAGTGATGGGATAGATTACCCAATTCAGAAAATGTTAGAGCAGCATCAAATCAGCAACATACCTGTATTTGCAAATAAAATGGAAATCATAGATGGCGGGGTTTCCATTTCGTTCCCTTACGCGTTTAATTGCAGGAAACGGGCAGGATGTTGTAAGTGCTCTGTCAGCAGGGAGTTACGTAATGTCCAAGAGGAGCAGATAATTTTGATTGGCAATGGACAATCGGACACCTGTTTGGCCGAGCACGCCGATTTTGTCTTTGCTAAAGATTCTCTAAAAGAGTATTGCCTAGAAAGAGGCATCCCATTTCATGGATTTGATAATTTCTTGGAGATTGTTGCGATAATGAAACAATGGGATGAAACGAGGAATCCTATGGGGCTTGAGCTAGATAGAACCATATGATTATTTTTAAACGAGTATGAGGTATAAAGAGAATGGATATTCCTTCACTTTTAAAAAAAGACAGCCAATATTGTTCTTTTGGAGATACTGTACATTATGCCAATCCTCCCAAGTTTTTTACTAATTGTGAGGGAAGTTATCTTTATGATAATGAGAGGATACCTTTTTTGGATTTGCAAATGTGGTATTCCGCGGTGAATTTAGGATATAAAAATAAACGATTAAATGAGGTATTAAAACAGCAAGTCGATACGTTACCACAGCTCGCTTGCCAATATCTCCATCAAGAGAAAATCGAACTGGCGGAAGCATTGTGCAAAAACATAGAGGAAAGAACAGGGCAAAAGGGACGAATTCATTTTAATGTGGGTGGTTCTCAAGCGATAGAAGATGCCCTTAAGATAGTTAGAAATGAAACCAAAAAGAACTTAATGCTGGCCTTTATGGGGGGGTATCATGGCAGAACTCTTGGCGCATCCAGTATCACCTCCAGTTATCGTTATCGACGACGCTTTGGTCATTTTTCTGATCGTGCTTTTTTCCAACCGTTTCCTTACTGTTTTCGTTGCCCTTATGAAATGAAAAAAGAGAACTGCAAATTATATTGTGCTAATCAATTTAAAAAATTATTCGACACGGAATATAACGCGGTTTGGGATGATAAGGTAGGAGAAGCAGAATACGGTGCATTTTTTATCGAGTTTATTCAGGGGACAGGGGGGTATGTGATCCCTCCTCCTGATTATTTTAAAGAATTAGCAAAAACATTAAAAGAACGGAATATCTTAATAGTCGCTGATGAAATTCAGATGGGTTTTTATCGTACCGGTAAGTTCTGGTCTTTTGAACACTTTGGGGTTACACCTGATATTATTGTCTTTGGTAAGGCTCTAACTAATGGCTTGAATCCGATCTCAGGTATTTGGGCGCGAGAAGATCTTATTTCTCCACAAAAATTTCCACCAGGCTCTACCCACTCCACCTACTCATCTAATCCACTAGGTACTGCAGTAGGTTTGGAAGTAATGAAATTAATGACTGATGGAGCGCTGGAACAACAAATCAATGAAACAGGGGCCTACTTCCTCCAGCAATTAAAAGAGTTGAAGCAACGCTGGAAAATGATTGGTGATGTTGATGGTCTTGGATTGGCTTTGCGCATTGAATTATGTGAAGAAGATGGGATCACTCCTAACAGAAAATTGGCAGATGCCATTTTTAATGAAGGATTAAAAGGTGACTTAGAGTTTGATAATAAAAAATATGGTTTAGTTTTGGATATAGGGGGATACTATAAAAATGTGTTTACTCTTGCCCCTTCTTTGTTGATTAGTAACGAGGAAATTGATTTAGGGATTAGGCTCATAGAGATGTTGCTGCAACGTTGTGGTGCCGTTTGATAATGTATCGGGGTTAACATGAATAACCCCAATATTTATTCTATGCAAAAAGCACACTTTTTGTCTCGCTTTATCTTGCTCGCTGAAATTCAATCTCTACTTTCGCCTCCACTCCTGGGGCAACGGATAAAGTTCCTTGGGCATTGCCATCATTCTCAGAAAAATTACCTAATAAATTGCCGAACTCTGTATGAATGGTTACCATTCCATTAATACATTTTGCATGGAGTTGTCTTATTGAATGAGAAGGGCAAAGAATCGAGCCTGAGTCTTTATAGGCGTTCACTGTAATTGTAAAATTGCCTTCTGGATCAGGGGTTGAAACGACTCCTGAACCGTGATACTTACAGTGTCCCAACATCCAGTTATATGCTTGACCAGTTCCTGACCATTGACCAGAAATGTGTTCGCAGGAATTAGAGCTATTTGAATGCAATATATAATCAGCATGGGATAAGTGTGTATAACACAGCATAGCGGTTATTAATCCGAGCAATAAACGATCCTTCATTTTTTCTCCCTATAAAGGTTGTAGCTAATCTTTTCTGGTTAGGCATTCAATTTTGATTAGAGGTAAGGATACACGCTTGCCCGGGCACTTTGCGCAACAAGCCGAATTATTACGTTTAATCACTGAATTACGCTAATATTGATTATTATAATTGTCAACATGCTCTATATTTAAATACACAATTAATGTTCCCTAGAGCTAAAAAGACCTAGCTCAAGTGAGTACAATAAATTGATGTCGCTTGAACAAATGAGCGAAGAATGTAAACATCATATTGAAAAAAAATTAGGTTTTTAGCAAATTAACGTGAGTTCTAAATAGAAACAATTCGATATAAAGAATACGTTATTTTTTATATCGAATTGAAGTTAATTATTTAAAAATATTTTTTAACAAGCAACGTACAAAGGAATAATTTTGAATCATTCGTTTAACAAAAGGCTAATTTCTAAGATTCTACTCATCTTGTTTTTTTCCATGGTCGGTATATCGCAAGCATTTGCATTGTTACCTAACAATCAGCAAGCCATGAAAGCAAGTTCCTCTTTAGTACTTCAGCAATCTAAGCATCATGGTGAAATAATAGTATTAATTCATGGACTGATGCGTACCTACATGAGTATGAGTCCGTTAAAAGCCTATTTTGAGAAGCAGGGGTATACAGTTTACTATTATAAATATACTTCTGCTCGCTATAGTATTCATGAACATTCAACTGATTTAAATCGGTATGTTATTGATTTGTTGGAAAAAAATCCTGGATCCAAAGTCCATTTTATTACTCATAGTCTCGGGGGCGTCATTATTAGAGAGGCTTTAGTGAAGTTGCCTAAAGAACAATTAAAGAATATTAGTTCTGTGGTTATGTTAGCACCACCTAATCAAGGATCGGCTCTTGCCAAATTTTCAACAAAAGCATTACCAATGCTTAATTATTTCGTCAAACCGTTAGCTGAATTAAGCTCAGAACAGGCCGCTTACGTTCATCATGTGCCAATACCTAACATTAAAATAGGGATTATAGCTGGACGGTTCGATGCTAAGGTTCCTCCATCTTCAGCTCGTTTAGAAGGAGTGCCTGAACCTGTTGTTGTTAATGCAACCCATACATTTATTATGAATCATACTCGCACGAAGGAATTAATAAAGAATTTTTTAGAAACAGGATCATTTGGGGAGAAAAAAAAGGCATAGAAATGCCTTTTATATCGAACTCACGTTAATTGGATTTAAATGAGGATGGATCATTGATAAATCGTTGTAGCGTTTCTGTTAAGGGAAGGCTCAGTAGCTTATGGCGACTTCCCTCTCCCCTTAGCAAGGTAATTTGTGTTTTAGGTATTTTTAATAGTTTAGCCATAAAGAGGATAAGCTCTTTATTAGCCTTACCATCTTGGGGGGGGGCGTGAAGAGTAATATGTAGGTCATCTTGAGTTATTTCCACCAGCGCGGTCTTGTTTGCATTTGGCTTGACATAGACCTGTAGCGTGGCACGTTCATTGGTAATTTTAAACCACATAAATAATTAATATAAAACGTGTTAAATAATTTGCTTTATAATACTACCTTATATATAATTCAAGCCAATTTGAATGCAGGTCGAAGAATAGGCACGTAGCTCAGTGGTAGAGCACCACCTTGACATGGTGGTGGTCGGTGGTTCGATCCCACTCGTGCCTACCATGTAGCCTGAAATAATAGTAGAATTTAAAGCTGTAACTACTACATAAGATATTTAAGGTCAAAACCCTGCTTTGCAGGGTTTTTTTTTGAATAAAAAGGACGTTGCGTAAAACGTTAAGATTGAGAACAATTTAATTTTAATTGATGCGTTCGATGTTTTGCAAAACTCCTGAAAAATGCTTTACGGATGCTAAAGGCGGATAAGATTATGCCAGACATTAAATTACCTGACGGAAGTGTAAAACATTTTGAGGCCCCTATTACTGTTTATGATGTAGCACATCATATCAGTCCAGGATTGGCAAAAGCCGCTTTGGCAGGTCGTGTTGATGATCGTTTGGTCGATACCTCCTTCTTAATTAAGAATAACTGCTCTTTAGTCATTGTGACAGAAAAGCAAGAAGATGCATTAGAAGTTATTCGTCATTCTACAGCACATTTGCTGGCTCAAGCGGTTAAGATACTTTTTCCGACGGCTCAGGTCACTATCGGTCCGGTCATTGACGATGGATTTTATTATGACTTTGCATTTCAAAGAGCCTTTACACCTGAAGATTTAGAAGCAATAGAAGCAAAAATGCAGGAATTGGCAAAAGCAAATTATCCTGTTACACGTAGAGAATTGCCGCGAAATGATGCAATAAGTTATTTCAAAAGCATTGGTGAGGAGTATAAAGCAAAGATTATTGCTGATATTCCTGAAGATGAAGTACTTTCTTTGTATAAACAAGGTGACTTCGAAGATCTGTGTCGAGGCCCTCATGTTCCCGCTACTGGTTTTTTAAAAGCGTTTAAACTGACTAAACTCGCAGGGGCATACTGGCGTGGAGACTCCAATAATGAGATGTTACAGCGCATTTATGGTACTGCGTGGGCTGATAAAAAATCGTTAACTGATTATTTGTTTCGTATTGAAGAAGCAGAAAAACGAGATCATCGCAAACTAGGAAAAGCTCTCGATTTATTTCATTTTCAAGAAATTGCTCCAGGAATGGTGTTTTGGCATCCCAAAGGTTGGACTATTTATCAAGAGCTAGAACGTTATATGCGTATACGCTTAGCCGATTTTGGTTATCAAGAAATTAAAACACCACAATTGGTCGATAAAGTACTCTGGGAAAAGTCAGGGCATTGGGAGAATTTCAGAGATGAGATGTTTGTTACTGAAACAGACAATAGACATTACGCTGTCAAGCCAATGAACTGTCCGTGCCATGTGCAAGTGTATAATCAAGGTTTAAAAAGTTATAGAGATTTACCATTAAGACTCTCTGAGTTTGGTAATTGCCATCGTTGTGAACCTTCTGGTTCATTACATGGATTAATGCGTGTTCGCAATATGGTGCAAGATGATGCCCATATTTTCTGTACAGAAGAGCAGATTCAGTCTGAAGTGGCGATGATGCTGGCGTTAGTTCAATCAGTGTACGCCGATTTTGGCTTCAACGAGATTAAGTATCGTTTAGCTTTACGACCAGAAAAACGAGTTGGTTCAAATGAAGTATGGGATAAAGCAGAAAATGCTTTAAAACTTGCAATGCAGGGAAGAAATATTGAATGGGTTAACGCACCAGGAGAGGGCGCTTTTTATGGTCCAAAGATAGAGTGTTCTTTATCTGACTGTTTGGGACGAATTTGGCAATGTGGTACAATTCAGGTCGATTTTTCAATGCCCACTCGCTTAGAAGCTAGTTATATAGCTGAAAATGGTAGCAAACAAACTCCTGTAATGTTGCATCGCGCCATATTAGGTTCTTTTGAGCGTTTTATGGGAATTTTAATAGAACATTATGCTGGAAAATTACCATTGTGGTTGTCCCCCGTTCAAGCCTGTATACTGACTATTAGTGAAAAACAGAATGAATATGCAGAAAAAGTGAATCAAATTTTGCAAAAAAAAGGTATTCGCGCAAATTTTGACTTGAGAAATGAGAAGATTGGCTTTAAAATTCGTGAGCATACTTTACAAAAGGTACCCTATTTATTGATTATAGGTGATAAAGAAGTCGAAACTGGCCAAGTTGCTGTACGTAGCCGTGAAGGCGTAGACTTGGGAGTGATGACAATAGATACAATTAGCGATACTTTGTTGCAGGAAATTGACCGCAAAGGATCTTTGTAAATAACGAACTGGAGGAAGAAACCATTAGTGCACCAACTAAGCGTGAAAATGATCGCGCACGAATTAATGAACAGATCACTGTACCTGAGGTACGCTTAATTGATGTCGATGGTAACCAGGCAGGAATTGTATCTACTAGGGAAGCATTGCGTGCAGCAGAAGAAGATGGGTTGGACTTGGTTGAGATATCACCCACAGCAAAACCTCCTGTTTGCCGTATTATGGACTATGGTAAGTTTGTCTTTGAACTGAATAAAAAACAAGCTGAAGCAAGAAAAAAGCAAAAGCAAATTCAGGTAAAAGAGCTAAAATTCCGTCCTACAACGGAAGATGGAGATTATCAGGTCAAGCTACGCAACCTGATCCGTTTCCTGAATCATGGTGATAAAGTCAAGATTACGCTACGTTTTCGTGGTCGTGAAATGGCTCATCAGGAACTTGGTATGAAAATTCTGGAGCGTTTACAAGCAGATACGGCTGAGTTTGCAATAGTTGAGCAACATGCTAAACGTGAAGGAAGACAATTACTGATGGTATTAGCACCTAAAAAAACTAAATAACTAATTATATTTGTTGTCATAAAGCAAATATTAATGCGGAGTATAATGTTATGCCAAAGTTAAAGTCACATCGTGGAGCATCAAAACGCTTCCGTAAGACAGCAAGTGGCGCGATTAAACGTCGTGGTGCTTATAGGAATCACATCCTCACTAAAAAGTCTACTAAACAAAAACGCCACTTACGCGTAGGTGCAAGCAGATTGAAATCATGCGATGCACGTTTAGCAGAGCGTATGTTGCACGGTAGTTAAGGGGAGGAATAAAAAATGCCAAGAGTTAAACGTGGTGTGACAGCGAAAGCACGTCATAAGAAAATTTTAGATCAAGCTAAAGGTTATTACGGTGCTCGTAGTCGAACCTATAGAGTAGCGAAGCAGGCAGTGATTAAAGCCGGCCAATATGCATACAGAGATAGACGTCAGAAAAAACGTCAATTCCGTGCATTATGGATAGTTCGTATTAATGCGCAAGCTCGTGAGTGTGGCATGTCTTACAGTCGCTTGATTGATGGTTTGAAAAAAGCATCTATTGAACTGGATAGAAAAATACTGGCTGACATGGCCGTTAATGACAAAGTAGCCTTTGCTGCAATTGCTGAAAAAGCTAAAGCTGCATTAAAAGGTTAATTTGTTAGATGGAATTTCTTATTGCAAAAAGGTATTGGTAATGCACTGCTTAATTGCAATAAAGTCCAATGTAACTCAATTTTAAGTAGTTACAGATAAAAAATATCGAGGAGGCTAAGGCCTCCTTTTTACTTGTGGGTATAAATATGCAAGATATCATCACCATACAAGAACAAGCTTCTGAAGCAATTAGTAACGCTCAAGATATTGCAACTCTCGAGTCAATTCGCGTTGATTTTCTGGGAAAAAAAGGGAAGCTCACTGACATTTTAAAAAGCCTTGCTGGCTTATCTGCTGAGGAAAAACCTAAGGTAGGACAACTAGTAAATCAGGCTAAGCGTGATATCAGTGCGTTGATTGAAACGAAGTTGCAGGAATTAAAAGAGCGGCAATTGTTAGAGAAATTGTCAGCAGAAAAAATTGATGTCACCCTTCCTGGACGCAATAAATTATCTGGCTCGTTACATCCAGTAACCCAGGTGAAGCATCGAATCAATGAATATTTCAGTCGTTTGGGGTTTGATATAGTTGATGGGCCTGAAATTGAAACTGAATTTTATAACTTTGAAGCATTAAACATTCCCGGACATCATCCTGCTCGAGCAATGCACGATACATTTTACTTTGGTGATGGACGTTTATTGCGCACTCATACCTCTCCAGTACAAGTACGCACTATGGAGCAACGAAAGCCTCCTTTTCGTTTAATTGCTCCTGGCCGAGTGTATCGTTGCGATTCCGATCTAACTCATACTCCAATGTTCCACCAGGTGGAGGGTTTATTGATCGATCAACAGGCGACTTTAGCGGGCTTAAAAGGATTGCTTCAAGATTTCTTTGCTCATTTCTTTGGTCGTGAGCTTGCACTTAGATTTAGACCTTCGTACTTCCCTTTCACTGAGCCTTCAGCAGAAGTAGATATTGAGTGTACCCAATGCTATGGCAAAGGATGTCGCTCTTGTAAATATACTGGTTGGCTTGAAGTATTGGGTTGTGGCATGGTTCACCCTAATGTATTGAGAGCTGTAAACATCTCTTCCGAGGAATATCAAGGCTGGGCATTTGGTATGGGGATGGATAGATTAGCCATGTTGTATTATGGAATAGATGATTTACGAATGATGTTTGAAAACGATCTAACCTTTTTAAGTCAGTTTTAACTCACTAGCTTCTGGGCAAGTAATTGCATGGGCAATGTATTATTGTTCGGTTTAAGTGTTAAGTCGGACTTAGGACCGGTATGAGAATTACATTTTAGTAGGCGAGCATCTCAGCGAATGGGGTTATTGATCGAGTTAGGGGCCGATGCCCATACGATCAGAGTGAGAGCTGCATTTGTTTTACCGAACAACAGTTATTAGGTAATGAGGACAATAGATGAAAGTAAGTAAATTATGGTTACATGAATGGGTTAACTTCTCATTAAATGAACAGGAGTTAGCTGCTCAATTAACTATGGCAGGTTTGGAAGTCGACTCTGTAAATCCTGTTGCTGGAGAATTTACTCATGTGATTGTTGCTGAGGTGCTCAGTACTAAACCTCATCCAGATGCTGATAAGTTGACGTTATGTGATGTCAGTGCTGGAACTGATCAAATATTAAAGGTTGTTTGCGGTGCTCGAAATGTAAGACCAGGATTAAAAGTAGCTTTAGCTATGATAGGTGCTCAATTACCTGGCGGCCTCAAAATTAAAGAGTCCAAATTACGTGGTGAATTGTCTCAAGGAATGTTGTGTTCTGTTACCGAACTAGGTCTTGCTGAGCAGTCCGAGGGCATCATGGAGTTAGCTGATGATGCACCTGTAGGAGTGGATTTACGTAAATATTTGACCCTTGACGACCATGTATTGGATATAGATCTAACTCCTAACCGAGCAGACTGTTTTAGCGTTTTGGGTGTTGCTCGTGAATTGTCAGTACTTAATAAATTGCCTTTGAGCGAGCCATCTATTGCAACAGTTACGCCAGTAATAGATGATGTATTGCCTATTAATTTAAAAAATCCTGAGGCTTGCTCACGTTACTGCGGACGAGTTATTCGTAATATCAATTCAGCGTCAACTACTCCTTTATGGATGGCTGAACGTTTACGTCGGAGTGGAATTAGGACGCTTCATCCGGTTGTGGATGTGATGAATTACGTGATGCTTGAGCTAGGCCAGCCTATGCATGCATTTGATTTAAATCAAGTAAAAGGTGAAGTCAGTGTTCGCTTTAGTAATGAGTCGGAGCATCTAGAACTCTTAGACGGCCAGAAAATTAATTTAAGTGAGAAAGTATTAGTTATTGCTGATAAAGAAAAACCCCTCGCGATGGCTGGTATTATGGGAGGAGCAGAAAGCGCGGTTCAAGCCCATACGAAGGATGTATTTTTAGAAAGTGCTTATTTTAATTCTGTCATTGTAGCTGGTGTAGCTAGAAAGTATGGCTTATTTAGTGATTCATCTCAGCGTTTTGAACGTGGGGTTGATCCCTATTTGCAAATGAAGGCACTCGAACGTGCAACTGCATTAATTTTATCTATTTCAGGCGGCGAAGCCGGCCCTGTGATTGAATCATTTGTTATGGAGCATATTCCGGAAAAAAACATTTTCTCTTTTGATACCGCTAAAGTTAAGAAAATAACTGGACTTACTATTGCTCAAGAGGAAATGAAGAGCTTATTAGAAGGTATTGGTATTATCATTCTTGAAGAGAAGCAAGGTATTTTAAAGGTAGAAGCCCCCACACACCGTTTTGATATTCAACAAGATGTGGATCTAGTTGAAGAAATTATCAGACTTTATGGTTATGACAATCTCAAATCACAGCCTATGAATGCTGTAGTTCAAGCCGGTGAGGCCAGTGCTAATGAACGTACGGCTCAGCAACTGGCAACATGGTTTCGTAATCGAGGCTATAATGAAACCATCAGTTATAGTTTCGTTGATCCTGAATTACAACAGGCTATTTATCCTCAGCATGAATTTATGCAATTACTAAATCCTATTTCATCTGAGTTATCGCAAATGCGAGTTGGAATGTGGCCTGGATTGATTGCTTCTATGATCTATAATATTCATAGACAACAGAATGCGGTTAAGTTTTTTGAAATAGGTGTCGTCTTTGATGTAAATCGTGGGCAACTACAGGAAAGGGCCTGTATCGCTGGCCTATTGATGGGCGAACAGGGTAATGCAAATTGGAGCGAAACGACACGCTACTTTGATTTTTTTGACCTGAAAGGGGATTTACAAGCATTACTCTCATTATTAAAAATAGAGCAAGTTGAATTTATTCCCGCTGCCAATGAGGCCTTGCATCCTGGTCAATCGGCGCAAATAATTCTTCATGGTCAGCATGCTGGATGGATAGGTGTACTACATCCTAAATTAATGGATGCATTAGATTTGCAGCATGATGTTATATTGTTTGAGATCAATTTAGCGGCCTTAGCTAATGCTCGTGCATCTCGATATCAAGTGATTTCAAAATATCCACAAATTAGAAGGGACTTATCCTTTTTAGTGGACAGGCAGGTTAATGCCATGCAAATTGAACAGGTTGTTAGAGCAAGTGTCAAAGAAAACTGGTTAAAATCTTTTGATGTATTTGATGTGTATATGGGGAATGGTATTCCTGATGGTAAAAAAAGCCTAGCCATAGCAATGACATTGCAAGATGATAACAGGACTTTAGTTGATGCAGAGATCAATTCATTAATTAGTGCTATAATCAAGACATTACAAAATGAATTTTCAATCATACTGAGGGAATAATCGTGAGTGCACTAAGCAAAGCTATAATGGCAGATAACTTGTGTGACGAATTAAAATTATCTAAACCAGTATCTAAGGAATTAGTAGAAAATTTTTTTGAAGAGTTGCGGCATGCCTTAGAGAGTGGACAACACGTTAAGTTGTCAGGGTTTGGCAATTTTACGTTAAGGGATAAACCACTGCGCCCAGGTAGAAACCCTAAGACAGGCGAAGAAATTCCAGTGGTTGCTCGGCGAGTGGTGACCTTTAAGCCTGGGCTCAAGTTAAAAACAAAAATTGAAGCAATAGGAAAATAATTCGTTGACTTATTATACAAAACACGTATTCTTATGTACTAATCAGAAACCTGCGGGTAAGCAATGCTGTGCTAATTCAGGTGGAGAGCCTTTTTTTGATTATCTAAAAACTAGGCTTCTAGAATTAGATATGCACGGCCCGGGAAAAATTCGCGTTAGCAAAACAGGCTGTCTTGGGCGTTGTGCATCCGGTCCATGTATGGTTATTTATCCTGAAGGCATCTGGTATAGTTATGCATCATTTAATGATATTGATCAGATTATTGAGAGTCATTTGATTGCAGGGAACGTTGCAGAACAGCTTTTGATTGATCAATAAAAATACATTGACGAATTAATAAGTTAAAAATCAATCCTGTATAATTTAATCGTAGCCTGGTTGCTTGCAACCAGGGTGATGTGACTCGTTGTTTGATCCCGGTTGCAAGCAACCGAGCTAGAATATCATGAGCTCTGCTTGTCAGCTTTGAGCTCGGGTCGAGTGAGAAACTGGCGCTTACAGCAGAAAATAGAGAAGAAGTTTTGTTACAAATGTAGATTAATGTACTTTTTTTGTAATAAAATAGGAATACCCACAGGACTTAGGTAAACTTTTGTGATTGCGCTAAATTTTAGTTTTAGTGGGTTATTTAACCAACTAAATAACCGAATTAAAATTAAATTTTAAAACCGCGACAGGTGTTTTGCATAAGTGCTAGCCCCATTTTAGATGTAAAATTAGGTATTTTGATATGGATTTAATTAATTGTTCGCAATTTTTTATCCTTTTTACTTGTAGGATTTTTCTGTTTTGGTTAAAATCGCCCGTCCATGATAGAAAGATTACCAATTAGGCGGTTCGGAGTTTATTTAATGAAGACATTTAGTGCCAAAGGCCATGAAGTCAAACGCGACTGGTTTGTAGTCGATGCCAGCGATAAGGTTTTAGGTCGCTTAGCAACTGAGATTGCTCGTCGTTTACGTGGCAAACATAAAGCTGAGTATACACCCCATGTTGATACAGGGGATTACATTATTGTTACGAATGCGGAAAAAGTTACTGTAACTGGTCGTAAATTTAACAACAAAATGTATCATCGTCATACAGGCCATCCTGGTGGTATCAAATCGGTTACTTTCGAAAAAATGCAGGAGAGAAATCCTGTGAAAATTATCGAACTTGCTGTAAAAGGCATGTTACCAAAAAATCCATTGGGTAGAGAGATGTATCGCAAGTTGAAAGTGTATGCTGGTAATGAGCATCCACATACTGCACAGCAACCCAAGCAACTAGAGATTGAGGAATAGTATTATGGCTGAAATGCAGCAATACTACGGCACTGGCCGTAGAAAAAGTTCAATAGCTCGCGTTTTTTTACGTCCTGGTAAAGGTGAGATTAAAGTTAATAATCGTAGCCTGAAGGAGTATTTCTGTCGTGAAACTGCTTGTATGGTTGTTATGCAACCTTTAGAAACTGTTGATCTGGTCAACAAGTTTGACATTTACATCACTGTAGTTGGTGGTGGAGTTTCTGGTCAAGCTGGGGCAGTTCGTTTAGGAATAGCTAGAGCTTTAGTTGCATATGATGAAAAAGATATGGCTAAAGATGCAGAGCCTAATCCTGACTCATTCCGTAGAAAACTTCGTGCTCGTAACTTATTAACTCGTGACTCTCGTCGTGTAGAGAGAAAGAAGGTGGGTTTACACAAAGCACGTCGAGCTACTCAGTACTCAAAACGTTAATCTGTTTTATTATAAGAAAACCTCGCTATGCGGGGTTTTTTTATTTAAGATGCTGAGAGAAGGGTAACCTCATGGCAAATGAAATTACTGATCTCAATCAAGAAAAAGATAAAGACAACTCAGTCGATGAAGGACGACGACGATTTTTATTGACATCTACCGGTGTGTTAGGTGCTGTAGGGGCTTTTTGTGCTTTAACTCCATTGATATCCTCCTGGTTTCCTAGTGCTAAAGTTCAAGCAAAAGGGAGGCCTCTGCACGTCGATTTAAGTAAAATAGAACCCGGAGAACAAGTGGTAGTTCAATGGCGAGGAAAGCCAGTGTGGATAATTAGACGAACAAAGGAAATGTTGCAACGTCTGTCGCAACATGAAAGTTCATTGCGTGATCCTGATTCGTTAGTCGAACAGCAACCTGAATATACGCGAAATAAATTTCGTTCAATCAACCCTGAGTATTTAGTATTAATAGGCATTTGTACTCATCTTGGTTGTACTCCCAAATATAAGCCTTCTCTAGGCGAGTTAGGTGGTGATTGGCCTGGAGGCTTTTTTTGTCCTTGCCATGGTTCTACTTTTGATCTCTCTGGACGAGTTTTTAAAGGAGTTCCTGCGCCGATTAATTTGGAAGTACCCCCTTATCGTTTTATTAATGATCATACTATTGTGATAGGTGAAGATACAGAATAGAAGGTTATGTCATGAAAGGATTGTTCTATTGGTTAGATGCTCGATTTCCTTTAGTTAGTACTTGGAAAAAGCATTTTAGTAATTATTATGTTCCTAAGAACTTAAATTTTCTTTATTTACTTGGCTCTATTGCTCTGGTCATTCTGGCCAATCAGTTAGTTACAGGTCTTTGGCTGACTATGTTCTATACACCGAATACTGATCTTGCTTTTTCTTCTATTGAGTACATCATGCGTGATGTCCATTTTGGATGGTTATTGCGCTATATGCATTCTACAGGAGCATCAGCTTTTTTCATTATTATTTATTTACATATGTTTCGAGGCTTACTTTATGGCTCATACCAAAAACCTAGAGAGTTAGTATGGTTTTTAGGGATTTTTTTATTTATTTTATTACTAGCAGAAGCTTTTTTTGGTTATCTATTGCCTTGGGGACAGATGTCTTATTGGGGGGCTGAAGTAATTACTTCATTATTTGGTGCCATACCGTATATTGGTAAACATTTAGTGACCTGGATCCGCGGAGATTTTTCCGTTGCTAATCCTACATTACAACGCTTTTTTGCATTACACGTGATTGGCATCCCTGCATTGATAGTATTTCTTGTTTTCTTACATCTCATTGCTTTACGCCAAGTAGGTTCAAATAATCCCGAAGGAATTGAGATTAGCAATACACTAGATGAGCAAGGAAAACCTTTAGATGGCATTCCTTTTCATCCATACTACACCATTAAAGATTCGGTTGGCATACTTGGATTTTTAATTTTATTTTTCTCTGTAGTATTTTTTATGCCTGAAATGGGAGGTTATTTCTTAGAACGAGCCAATTTCACTCCAGCAAATCCTGTCGTAACACCAGATGATATTACTCCACTATGGTATATGGCTCCTTTTTATGCTGTTTTACGTGCAATACCTAATAAATTATTGGGCGTTGTTTGTCTAGGAATGTCTTTGCTTGTTTTATTCCTTTTGCCTTGGCTGGATAAAAGTCCGGTTCGCTCTATAAGATATAAAGGAGCTTTTTCAACAATAAGTTTAAGTTTTTTTGTTGCGAGCGTGTTTCTTCTGGGGTATTTGGGAACAATTCCAGTTAATCCGATACGTTTGTTATTAGCTCGAGTGGGTACAATAATTTATTTTACCTATTTTTTATTAATGCCTATTTACAGTCGATTTGAGGTGTGTCGGCACGCACCGGAAAGGATAGGGCTGAGATGAGCATAATACAGTGTTTTGGGTTTTTTTTCTTTGCAGTGTTGTTGATGGTACAAAATTGTTTCGCAGCAGAAATTGCAATGCAGCCAGTTTCTGTAAGCATACAAGATAAGGTTCGTTTGCAAAGAGGAGCAAAATTATTTATGAATTATTGCTCAGGTTGTCATTCGTTACGCTATATGCGCTATAACCGTATAGCAGAAGATTTAGGTCTAGTCGATTTTTCTGGACAAGTTGATGAAAATTTACTAAGGAACCTTATTTTTACCAAAGTAACACCATATGAGCCTGTTCAAATTGCTATGCCGTTGGATGATGCCAAGCAATGGTTTGGAATTATCCCTCCAGATTTATCTTTAATTGCTAGGGAAAAGGGAGCCGACTGGTTGTATCACTATCTCAAAAGTTTTTATAACGATAATTCACGACCTTTTGGAGTAAATAATTTACTCGTGCCTAATGTCGCCATGCCTAACATCCTGGAACCGTTGATGGGACAACAAGCATTAGTCGTAGATAATGAATCACATCGAGAATCCTTGCTATTAGTGAAACATGGTGAGATGCTGCCGATAGATTTCGATAGCAGTTTAAGAGACTTAGTTACCTTTTTGGTTTATGTTGGTGAGCCGGTACAATTAACTCGCCGTAAGTTAGGTATTTTTGTTGTTCTTTTTTTAAGCTTGTTATTCATTGTGGTTTATTTTTTGAACAAAATTTATTGGAGGCATTTAAAAGATTGTCATCCAAAACGCTCCAAAGGATGACTGAGAGAGTGTGATATAACAGAAGGAAAAGTCGTCGCAAGTGGGTTATTTTGTACTTTAATTGTTTAAAACAGTTGATTTTAGTACAAAATAACCCAGGTAGTTAAAACTGTGCTAGAATATTGTTCTTTGTTCTGTAGCATGATAATGCTATTGATGCAGGCTTTAATGAATCCAAGGAGTTGCTAATGGCAATCGTCGCGAAACGCACCATAATGTCTTTATTTTCTGATGTTGATGATGTTTATAGCCATCAAGTTCGTATCGTGCTGGCTGAAAAAGGTGTTAATGTAGAAATTCTTCCTGTAAAGCAGGATGAGCCTGGAGCAGATCTTTTAGCTTTGAATCCATACGGGACTGTTCCAACATTGATTGATAGAGAATTGGTACTTTACGAAGCGCGCATTATCATGGAGTATTTAGATGAGCGTTTTCCTCATCCTCCACTCTTACCTGTCTATCCAGTAGCTCGAGCGGAAACACGTAAAATGATGCATAGAATTGAGCAAGACTGGTATTATCTAATGGATTGCATTAATAAGGGTGTGAATGCGGAACAAGCACGAGCCAATTTATTGGAAAGCTTAATCAATCTTGATCCTGTTTTTGCGGATAAGCCTTATTTCTTGAGTGATGAGTTTTCTTTATTAGATTGTGCTTTAGCTCCTCTATTATGGCGGTTACCAAAGTTAGGTCTGGAGATTGCTCCTAAATTCCAGGGATTGATAGAATACATGCAACGCGTGTTCAAACGTGAATCATTTCAAACAAGTTTGACCGATGCTGAGAGACAAATAAGGGCGGCTTAATATTATGACAATGACATCAAGTAAACCTTATCTAATTCGTGCATTCTATGATTGGATTGTAGATAACGAGTTAACACCATATATACTAGTTGATACTACTTATCCTGGTGTTCAGGTTCCTAAGGAACATATTAGTCATGATCGTATTGTATTAAATATATCTCCTTCTGCAACACGAGGACTTTTGCTAGAAAATGACCGCATTGTATTCACTGCTCGTTTTGCGGGACAAACAGAGCAAATTTTTGTCCTTCCAAATGCAGTATTAGAAATATATGCTAAAGAGAATGGTAGAGGAATTGTTTTTGAGATAGAGGAAGGAGATGAGCCTCCTCCATCTACTAGCTCTTCTGATTCTGAAGGCAACGCCAGAAACAAACCGTCACTAAAATTAGTGAAATAAAGTAGATTATGGATGTAACGCTCAGGTAATAGCGTCAACTGAAGTAGGTCGGGGCCTTGGTTTAGTCGACAAAGCAAAGATATTTGTCGGACCAAAGCCCATAGCAGTCAGGTTAAGACCTTTTGTTGTTTAATTTTATATATTTTGCATGTAAATGTGGCATACGCCGCATAGGCAGGGCTCCATTTTTGCAGTAGTATTGTACAACAATAGGAATGGATTCCTGCCTACGCAGGAAAGACAATGACCAAAATGGACTTAGCCTTGACGGCTATGGACCCTTGGCCCAACAAAGATCTACTTTGAGAGCGACTATTCTTTAAAATTAATATCAAGTCAGTACTGTAAATCGTTCCTCCAAAGTGGAGTAGGGTTTTAATAAACCTCTTCGGAAAGTGTGGTAATGCAATGGGTCTATAACTAGTTTGGAGCAAACAAGTGATTAAGCCAGATCATGCCCTTTATCGTTGTGATCAGATTAGGATTTGCGAACAGCAAGCCCATCAGGTATATCAATTAGATGAAAATGAACTCATGTCTCAGGCTGGAACAGAGGCATTTTTTTTCATGCAACGTTTATACCCTCAAGCAAAGCATATAGCGGTGTTTTGTGGTTCAGGAAATAATGCTGGCGACGGCTATGTATTGGCTCGTTTGGCTCATGAGCATGGTTTCTCTGTTACTGTCTATCAGTGCAAGGCCATTGAAGATTTGCCCTCAGCAGCAAAAGCAGCTGCCTTAATGGCGGTGGCAGTAGGAGTTGAATGTCAATCTGCAGACGAGACTCTAGAGCCAGAGATTGAGTTAATTGTTGATGCTCTATTAGGTATAGGTATAAAAGGTCCCGTTCGTGGGGTTATTGCAACAGCAATTCACCAGATTAATTCGAGTGGGCTACCTGTAATTTCTTTGGATATTCCTTCAGGTTTGAATGCGGATACAGGAGTTGTAGAGAACTTCTGCGTTAAGGCTTCAGCAACGTTGACATTTATTGCGCTTAAAGCCGGCATGTATACCATGGATGGTCCTGAATATTGCGGTGAAATTCATTGCAGACGTTTACAGCTTGATACGTGCATTGCCAAATTAAAACCCCATGCATTTTTATTAAACGGTAACTCTCTGCCGTTACCGTTAGCGAAACGGAAAAAGAATTCTCACAAAGGAAACTATGGAAGTATCCTGGTTATAGGTGGCGGGCCTGGAATGCCTGGTGCTGTAAGTTTAGCTGCGAAGGCAGCAATGAGGACTGGGGCCGGATTAGTTAATATAGCAACTTGGGCTGAGCATGCTCATGGGGTGTTACCGCTCATACCTGAGGCTATGATTTGGGGGGTGAAAACAGCAAAAGACTTAAAACCTCTTTTAGCTAAGGCAACAGTCTGTATCATTGGTCCTGGTCTTGGAGAAAGCGATTGGGCAAGAGCTTTGTTTTTAGAAGCAATTACATCACAACTGCCAATGGTTATTGATGCTTCTGCATTAAGACTGTTATCCGAGCATCCTCAAATGGATGATAATTGGGTTTTAACGCCTCACCCAGGAGAGGCAGGTAGTTTGCTTTCCTGTTCTGCAGCTGAGATACAAGCTGATAGATATCATTCTGCGGCAAGCATCCAACAGCAATACGGTGGTATAGTCGTTTTAAAGGGAGCTGGGACTGTGATCCAGGTTGATGAGGAAAATGCCTTTGTATGCCCCAAAGGTAATCCTGGTATGGCTACTGCTGGAATGGGGGACATATTAAGCGGTATAATTGCTGGTCTTTGCGCTCAAGGGTTATCTTTACCTGATGCAGCAAAGTTAGGTGTTTGGGTTCATGCTGTTGCAGGAGACGAGGTAGCTCAAACTTTAGGGGGAGCGGGAATCTTAGCGAGTGATTTGCTTGATATTTTGCCTGGTATTTTGAACTGCAGTAAAAATGATAAATAGTAAACACAAGAACATAATGTCCTTGGATTTAGTGGATGAAAAAGCGAGTGAGCAATTTGCTGCTCATTTCGCTTCCTCTTTAAGTGGATTTCTGAAACTTTCTTCAGAGAACGAGGTGCAAGTAGACACAGAGTGCAAAAGCGAATGTATGCGAAAATCACTTGAGGATTCAGGAGTCGTAACGACAAAGCGATTCTCCTCCTCAGTAGTAGGGGCGAAGACGCCTAGTACCCCATTAGTTGTTGCTTTGAGTGGGGATATAGGTACAGGTAAAACTACGATCATTCGTGCCGTGCTTAAATGTTTAGGAATTCAATCTGCAATAAAAAGCCCTACGTTTTCTCTAGTCGAAAGCTATACCTGCAATAATCTTACTATTCACCATTTTGATTTATACCGAATCCACCATGAAGATGAATTGGAGTATTTAGGATTCAGGGATTATTTCTCTAGCCAAAGTATCTGTTTTATAGAGTGGGCAGAACATGCAGGAAAATCCTTGCCACAAATTGATATTCATTTTAATTTAAGCATTAAAGGGGCTGGGCGTGAAATGCAAATAGAGGCATTGAGCGTAGCTGGCAAAACTATTATAGATCCAGTTGTCTTGCATGGCAGGTGAACAATGATGAAGCGCGCATGGGGTTTATTTGTCATCATGTGTATGAGTTCGGTTGCTGTATTAGCAGCGCAACTCAATAATATTTCAGTATCTCAACACGCTAACCAAACGACCCTTTATATAACTATAAAAGGTCCTTTTACTCATCGATTATTCACGTTGGCTAATCCTAATCGAGTTGTCCTTGATTTGAATACTACAAGGATGGGGGTTAATTTAAAGCAATTAGGTTTAATTAACTCAATGATTAAACGGGTGCGAAGTGGCTCTCCGGATGCTCTGTCTACTCGGCTGGTATTTGATCTCAATCAGCAAGTGCAAGTGAGGTCTGCGCCCTGGCAATATAACGGGACAGTAAATGGATTGCGTGTCGATTTGATTGGGAGCAACTCTGGGCGTTTAGTCAATAACGCCCCCCCCCCTGTGATTAACAAATCGTCAGGCAAAATAGCCGCCATACAGGTTAAAACTCCAAGAAAGACCCAACCAGCTATTCAAAAGCAGCCTATTATTATTCACCAAAATCCAATAAGAGTGCCGCATAGTCCTTCAAATAAATATTTACGTGATGTGATCGTAGTATTGGATGCGGGACATGGTGGAAAAGACCCTGGAGCGAAGGGACCAAGACATAGTCAGGAAAAAAATGTAGTTTTAGCCATTACTCTAAAATTGAAACAATTAATAGACAGGCAACCAGGCATGCGCGCTGTTTTAACACGTTCTGGAGATTACTATGTGGGACTTAGAGAGCGCTTGGAAATTGCAAGAAAATACAATGGTGATGTATTCGTTTCTATTCACGCTGATGCATTTAATAATCCTCATTCAAATGGCGCCTCTGTGTTTGCCTTATCACAAAGTGGAGCAACTAGTGAGGCAGCGCGATGGATTGCAGAAAAGGAGAACTATTCAGAATTAGGAGGAGTGAATTTAGGGGACTTAGATGATACCAATGGTGTGGTCCGCTCTGTACTAATTGACTTATCACAAACTGCAACCATCAACTCTGCTTTGCAAATGGGAGGACGGGTTCTGACGCAATTGAGTGGCTTTACCACTTTGCATAATAACAAGGTAGAGCAAGCTCGATTCGTCGTACTAAAGTCACCAGACATTCCATCTATTCTTGTAGAAACCGGGTTTATTTCTAATCCGAGAGAGGAAAGTAATTTGACTAGTTCTGCTTATCAAAATCGCTTGAGCCAGGCAATATTCCAAGGGGTTAAAGCGTATTTTTGGGAAAATCCTCCTCATGGTAGCCGTATAGAAGCGATGGTTAGTAATAAATTTCATATTGTAAAAGCTGGAGAAACTTTGCCTCAAATCGCTGCCCGTTACCGTACTTCCGTTCATTCCATACAAGCAATGAACCACCTGATGGACAGAACACCGTTGCGGCCAGGACAACGCCTAGTTATCTCTTCTTCATGGGCATGAGAATTCATCAATTACCACCTGCAATTGCCAATCAAATTGCTGCAGGTGAAGTAATAGAGCGGCCAGCCTCTGTAGTTAAAGAATTGTTGGAAAATTCTTTAGATGCAGGAGCTGATGCTATTACCATTGAAATAGGTTACGGCGGATTAAATCAAATTAAAATCAGTGATAATGGGCATGGTATTATTGCTGACGATTTACCTTTAGCGGTTGCAGCACATGCTACCAGCAAAATTACAACCCTTGATGATTTGTATGCAATTAGTAGTATGGGATTTAGAGGAGAGGCTTTAGCGAGTATTGCTTCTGTGGCTAAAGTGACTATAAGCTCAAAACCTGCTCATCAAGAGCACGCTATGATGTTGCAAGTATACAATGGACAGCATACTCTTTCTCCTTGTGCACGAACTACAGGAACAACTATTGATGTTGTTGATTTATTTTTCAATGCACCTGTTCGTAAACGATTTCTTAAAAATGAAAAACTTGAATTTCAAGCTATAGAATTAGTAATTAAACGTTTTGCTTTGAGTGCGCCTCATATCAATTTAACGGTAAAGCACAATAATAAACTTGTTTTTTCTTTGCCTGCCGCACTTCATGAGCATGCAAAACAAGAACGTATGGCTAAGATGTTCGGCTCTGCTTTTGTTAAAGATGCCATTTATCTCGATGTGGAGCTTGGTGTAATGCGTCTTTATGGATGGATAAGCGGTCCTAACTATCAACGCAGCCAGAATCATAGACAATGGGTTTATATCAATCAGCGCATGATCAAAGATAAGTTAATTAACCATGCTTTAAAACAAGCTTATGATGGAAGGCTTTATCCCGGACGTTTTCCCGCTTGTTTGCTCTATTTTACTATTAATACTACTGAGGTTGATGTCAATGTACATCCAACCAAACATGAGGTTAGATTTCAACAGCCTCGTTTAGTACATGATTTTTTCACTTCACAATTATCTGCGGTATTACAGAGTATTGAAAAGAAAAATGTGGAGCAAATGGTTCAAACCGATTCGTATAGTCTACTCTCACCTCTTAATTCGCCATCTCAATCACTATCGTGTGAGTCCGGAAATGAGGGGCGGCGGGAGCGGCTAGCGACTAGTTCTTCTGACGAATGCGAAATAGAGTATGAATCTAATTTTTACCATCATAAATTGGAGTTGGCAGAACCAATAGCCTCTAAATCATCATATAGCGTTCCATTAAGACCATTGAGTTCGGAATCGTCAAAAAAAACTAGCTATTCTGATACAAAAGAACTTTCTTGGGTCATGTTAAATAACCAACATAGTTTAATCTTTATAAAACAAGAGCCTTATCTTGTCGATGTATTAGCCTTACAGAGAATATGGTTATTAGAGCAATTACAACAGGCCGTTATTCCTCTAGAGAATAGGCCTTTGTTAGTACCGGTAAGCTACTCTATTTCTCCCAAATTACAAGAAAGAATAGAAGACCTACAATCATGTCTTGAGCAACTAGGAATTCGTAGCGAATGGTCTATTAAAGAAGACAAATTGCTGATTCGTAGCATACCGATTAAAGTACCCTATCTCGATCTACGTTTATTTTTAGAGGCGCTTGTCAAGTTAGAGAGTATAGAGGTTAACTCTTTGCTTGAATTAATGAGCCAGATGCAGAATTGTGATCCAAAACTATTAAGTGTTGAAGAGCGTATGGCATTAAACCATTTCTTATTAAGAATTCAAAATCAAAAATCTCAACTTCAAGGCGTTTTTAAGGACTTGTCGTCTGAGGATTGTAGGATGTTATTGCATGTCTAATAAAGTTTTCTGTTTGATGGGACCTACTGCTTCAGGGAAGACGGCTTTAGCTTGTGAGTTGGTACAACGCTATCCTTTTGAAATTATTAGTGTTGATTCAGCAATGATTTATCGTGATATGGATATTGGTACGGCTAAGCCTTCTGTCCAGGAATTAAATTTAGCCCCTCATCATTTAATTAATATTAAAGCTCCTATTGAGTCCTATTCGGCCGCGCAGTTTTGTACGGATGTTTTTGCCTTATGCGACATCATTGCGAGCAAAGGAAAAATTCCTTTGTTGGTAGGGGGAACAATGATGTATTTTAATGCATTACAGAAGGGACTATCTGCATTACCAGAAGCTGACGAATTGATACGTAAGCAAATTGAAGATGAGGCCTCTCAATATGGATGGCCACTTCTGCACCAAAAATTAACTCAGTTGGATCCGCAAGCAGCGGCTCGTATTCATGCCCATGATGCGCAAAGAATTCAAAGGGCTTTAGAAGTTTACTATTTAACCGGAATCCCTCTATCTGTTTTAGTTGAAGAACAAAAAACTGCGCCTCATTATCATTTTGTTAATTTTATTCTCTTTCCAGAAGATAGAGCTTGGCTCCATGAGCGCATTGGTCAACGTTTTGATCTGATGCTTAATGATGGCTTAGTTGATGAAGTGCAACGCATGCAAAAAAAATGGAGCTTGCATGAGAATTTACCCTCTATGCGTTGTGT
>DAIAOV010000048.1 GCA_027437055.1 Legionella sp.
ATTTTCTAGCAACTGTCTCTTGCTTGCCATTGCGCCATAAACTCACAATTTTCTGATGGAGCCTGTCTAAAATGCAGGCTCCATCAGGAAATCGCTCTTTTCATAATAAAATTTGGAATGAAGGTCAGGGTAAAAAGAGTGCTTGGAGGTCGTTCGTATAACGTCTGCCTAAAGGCGTAATTTGCCATTGAGTATTGGTTAAAGTAATCAGATTTTTGTTGGTGGCAAGTTCCAGTTTGGGTAAAAGATACGCTAGTTCTAGTCCCGTTGTTTGAGTAAATAACTCCATTGGAATAGGTTGTTCCAAGCGAGTAGTGTTGAGCATAAATTCAAACACTAGTTCCTCATTTGCAACTAACTCCATAGCCGCTAGGTAGGGCTTTTTCGCATCCTGATAGTCTTTGGGTTGGCGGTATTTTTGTGTTCTTTTAACCCCTTTATTTGTAGTTAATTTTCCATGAGCACCTGCTCCAATGCCAAAATAATCGCCAAATAGCCAATAATTTAAATTATGTCGTGCCTGTTTATTAAGTTTAGAAAAAGCAGAAATTTCATAACGGTTGAATCCCGCTTTTTTTAAAAGACTAAATCCCTGTTCCTCTAACAAGAATGCATCATCTTCTGATGGTAATGGTGGTTGTTCTTTGTAAAAAACGGTATTAGGTTCTATGGTTAATTGATACCAGGACAAATGCTCTGGCTGATAACTAATAGCGATACTTAGGTCCTCTAGACCTTGAGCGATGCTTTGGTTGGGTAAACCATGCATGATGTCTAGATTTAAATTGTCAAATCCGGCAAGACGTGCCGCTTGAATGGCACTATGAGCTTGTTGTGCATCGTGGATGCGTCCTAGTGCTTTTAGATGCTGTGGGTTAAAACTTTGGACTCCCAAGGACAGTCGATTAATGCCTATTTGCCTGTATTCTGTAAAGCGTTGCTGCTCAACGGATCCTGGATTTGCTTCCATGGTGATTTCTATGTCTTGGGCAAATGGCAATATTTGTTTTAATTCTGCAAATAAAATCCTATATGCTTCGGCAGAAAAAAGGCTAGGAGTGCCGCCACCTATAAAAATGGAGTAAATTTCACGAGCACCAAAATGAGAGACATCTTCTCGTAAATCAGCAAGTAATGCTTGAACATAATGTTGCTCTGGTAAGATTTCGGGGCTTTTATGTGAGTTAAAATCACAATAAGGGCATTTACGAATGCACCAAGGAATATGAATATATAAAGATAAAGGCGGCATTGCTATTTTTAGACTGGCTTGTTTGATAATGCAATAGTATCATGATCACAGTTTTGTCACAAAACTAAGTGATAGGGAATAATGCGCGAAAAACCAAAATGTAAGCAAAAAACAGTGGTTGCTAAATCACGGTTGTTTACAATAGAAGAAATGCATTTAGAGTTTTCTAACGGGACTAATAGGATCTTTGAGAGGATAAAAGGTCATGGTCATGGCGCAGTATTGATTGTTGCTTTGACGCCAGACGAGTCCTTATTACTAGTTAGAGAATATGCTGCCGGAACGGATCGCTATGAGTTAGCCTTTCCTAAAGGGGTTATCGATCAAGGAGAAACTCCTGAAGAGGCTGCAAATAGAGAGTTACGTGAGGAAACAGGTTATGCTGCAAAAAAGCTTCATTGGCTACGTACATTAACACTGGCCCCAGGGTATTTTGGTGCCCGTCTTGAATTAATAGTTGCTCAAGATTTGTACCCATCACCATTACCGGGAGATGAACCCGAACCTCCTGAGGTTGTTGCATGGCCTTTAAATGCATGCATGGATCTATTAGAAAAACCAGATTTTACCGAGGCGCGCAGTATTGCTGCGCTATTTTTAGTTAATGAGTGGTTGAATAAGAGGAAATAATAACATGGCGAATAAACGAGTTAGAGTAGCAGTTACAGGTGCTGCAGGACAAATTGGATATGCTTTACTGTTTCGTATTGCATCAGGACAAATGTTTGGTGCCCACACTGAAGTGGAATTAAATTTGCTTGAGCTTGAGCCAGCTCTTCCTGTTTTAGAAGGGGTCGCAATGGAGCTTGATGATTGCGCCTTCCCCTTATTAAAAAGAGTAGTATGTACTGCTGATATGAATAAGGCTATGGACGGAGTTAACTGGGCTTTGTTGGTTGGTTCTGTGCCTCGCAAGCAAGGAATGGAGCGTTCCGATTTATTACAAATTAATGGCGGAATATTTACAAAACAAGGTCAGGCTATTAATGATTATGCCAATGATGATGTCCGTGTATTTGTTGTCGGTAACCCTTGCAATACCAATTGTTTAATTGCAATGCATCATGCAAAAGATATCCCTAATGATCGATTTTATGCAATGACGACTTTAGATGAATTAAGGGCACGTACTCAATTAGCGAAAAAAGCAGGGGTAGATATTACTGCAGTTAGTGAGATGACCATTTGGGGTAACCACTCTGCTACGCAATACCCCGATTTTTATAATGCTAAAATTAATGGGGTTTCTGCAGCGAAGGTAATTAATGATGAAGCTTGGTTGAAAGATACTTTTGTGTCTACGGTCCAGCAACGTGGCGCAGCAGTGATTAAAGCTCGTGGTTCTTCTTCAGCGGCTTCAGCTGCCAATGCGATTATCACTAGTGTGAATCATTTAGTAAATGATACTCCTGTTGGTGAGTCATTCTCTATGTGCCGTCATTCTGATGGAGAATATGGTGTTGATGAAGGATTGATTTTCTCCTTTCCTTGCCGTCGCGAGCATGGTGAATTAAAAGTTGTTGAAGGGTTAGAACTAAATAATTACGCTCAGGAAAAATTCAATACTACCTTAAATGAGTTAAGACAAGAGCGAGATACCGTTAAGTCTTTAGGGTTGTTAGATTAAGCTTATTCGATGTAGCCTGGTTGTAAACAACCAGGCATGTGTTTAAGTTCGAGTATCAACCAGGTTTCATTGCTTCACCAATGAGATCTTCTTCTGGTTGCAGTGCTCGTTCTTGATATTTGCTATAGCCTTCACTCTGATATAGTTGAAAAAATATCGAGTTAAATAAAATGGGTTTGGCTTCTGCATTCCGTAATAAGGTAGAAATCGAGCGTCCATTGGATAAAATATCATTAAGCGTGTGAACTAATTGCTTTACTTGTTCAAAAGGGTTTGTTTTTTTGTGAACAAAAGAAGCTATATGTTTTATTATTGATTTCGCTATTTGTTGATCAGTTAAATAGAGAATTAATCGACTATGACAAATTTTAATAAAGTTTTTTTCTGAATCCATGATGAGATGAAATAGAAAATCAGGATTTCTTTTCAAATACGTACTTAGTATTTGGCTAAACCCATATTTATTTTTATTATCAATGAGTGCTTGAGTCACTTCACTAGGTTCTAGTTGGAAAAAATATTTTCCCGTTTTGTTAGTAATCCACGCCACTAAATCAGTATCCTTTGACGTATTATGGGGGGTACCAAACTGAAATCTTGACGAGACTTTACTGTGTGTTCTTACTGATGACCAATCTATAGGTGGAGCATGGTGTATTACTGCTAGCTCATCCATAGCTATTTTGATTGTGTCAAGATTAACGCGTCTTTTTTGAATATAAGGCATTGCTTCTTTAATTGCTCTTTGCAAATGCATAAAAGTATTTTTAACTTGAGGATTATAATGTTCCATGGTTTCTCGCAGCTGCTGAACAGCTGGGTAAATGTACTTTCCATTTCGCATTACTTCCAAGTGAAAGACAGACTGTAAAGATTTTATCAATGCAGAGAAGGGCGCTTTCATACAATATTCCTTATGTATCCCTTCTTTAAAAGTAGTTTATAAAAATCATAAACGCCAAATTTTTTGCATAATGAATTTCAAAAACACGTAATTAACCACTTTTATGCCGAACTCATGTTAATTATTTATAAATTCTATCGATTACATAAATATAATCGATTTTATTTATTGGTTGTCTTCATCTAAAGTTAACAATAAGAAATTAATATTATTATTGAGGAGAAAATGATGATTACTGTTGGCGATAAGTTCCCACAATTTCAATTGAAGGCTACTGTAAGTAATGATCTGAATGATGCCTTTAAATTGATTACTAATGAAACATACCAAGGTCAATGGTTAGTGGTATTCTTTTGGCCCAAAGATTTTACTTTTGTTTGTCCTACTGAAATCGCAGAATTTGGCAGATTAAATTCAGAATTCGCTGATCGAGATGCGCAGGTTTTGGGGGCTAGCATTGATAGCGAGTTTGTTCATTTAGCTTGGAGAAATCAGCATCCGGATTTAAAAGATCTTCCTTTCCCTATGCTGGCTGATGTGAAACGAGAATTAACTCAAAGTTTAGGCATTTTAGATGGAAAAGAAGGAGTAGCACAACGAGCTACGTTTATTGTTGATCCCCAAGGGATTACTCGGTTTGTGATGGTTACTGATTTAAATGTGGGACGCAATACGAATGAAGTATTACGAGTGCTTGATGCATTGCAGACAGATGAACTTTGCCCTTGTAATTGGAAAAAAGGTGAAGAGACCATTCATATACAATAACCTTGAGTTGAGGAATTAATCATGTTCGATATTATAAAACAAAATATTCCTGATATTGCTAAAGATATTCGGTTAAATTTTAGCAAGGTATTAGATATATCGCAGAATGATGGTCTTACTGAGAGGCAGATATTAGGTTCTGCCCTGGCTGCTGCTTATTCTTTAGGCGATAAAGAACTTGTTGGCGCGTTGGAAGGAGCAATTACTGATGAAGCATTAGTCAAGGCAGCTCAATTAGCGGCCTCTTTAATGGCTATGACTAATATTTATTATCGTTTTACTCATTTGACGGAAAATCCAGAAGTAGAACATGTACCTGCGGGATTGCGTATGCAAGGTATGATTAATCCTGGAGTTGACCGGGTGACCTTCGAAACCTTGTCTTTGGCTGTTTCTGCTCTAAATGGATGCGGTACCTGTATTAGTTCGCATACACGACAACTGCAAGAGCATGGTGTTTCAGCTGTGGCAATTGCTCGCATTGGTAGAATTAGTGCGGTGATTCATGCGGTGGTTGTCAGCAGGCGATTAATTTAGGATTAGTAGGTCGGGCAACAAATTGCCCGACACCGGACTTCTAAAATGGCACAAGCTTTTTCAGGCCGCACACGTAAAACAGTTGTCACTTAATGTCATTATGTGAATAGTTAATTATTTCTTACCAATAACACCACAAGCTTCGCGAGCACCTCCGCCACCTAAGGGGGGATTATCGCTGTAATTATCACCATTAGCATGAATCATTATGGATAAGCCCTTTAAATTTTTTAGTTTTAAACGAGGGGCTAAAATAGGGGTGTTTGCTTTGCCTTCACTAGTGACATAAAGAACAGGTAAATCTCCTAGATGTCCTTTGCCATAAGGGCCTTGATGGCTGTTAGTGTTTGCTGGATCATAATGTCCTCCTGCGCTCATGCCACTATTGTCACAATCAGGGTGTTGATGAAGATGAAACCCATGCAATCCTGCAGGCAAGTTGTGTAAGTCAGGAGTAATGAGTAGCCCATAAGGAGTTTCACTAAAGGTTACTGTTCCTAGAGATTCTTGATTAGCGCCTGTCGCATGTATGGTCGTTGTAATGGAGGCAGCATAAATTGCACTGATACTGAATAAAGAGCCAATAAATACGAAGATGCGTTTATTCATATTTTTTCCCTAAAATATTGTTGGGGTATAGTATTACCCAAGAAGATATTCTATTCCAGATAAACTTGCTTTAAAAGACCATTTAAATTTTGTTTTTCCTGTTTTAACAAGGGATTAAAGATTAGTATTGTGCATCATAATAAATCACCATGTATTTTGTTTGCATTATGATTAGAGCCAAGATCTCTAAAAGTTGAAGAGAAACTAGAGAGGGCTTTGCTGTATAACTACTAGGGTTTATACTCTCTTTATTAAGTACTTAATTATTATAGAGAGTCCTCATGGAATTGAGAATTGATAATACCCCCTTTAAATCCCTATTTCAGCCTTTAAATTTAGGGTTCACCCAATTAAAAAATCGAGTGCTAATGGGCTCTATGCATACGGGTCTTGAAGAGGATAAAGAAGGTTTAAAACGTCTAGCAGAGTTTTATCGTGCCCGAGCTTTAGGCGGGGCGGCCTTAATCGTTACTGGAGGATTTGCTCCAAATCGTGCAGGACGTCTGGCTCCATTTTCTGCAAAATTAACTAATCACAAAGAGCAATATAAGCATGAAATAGTGACTCATACCGTGCATGAAGCTGGGGGGAAAATAGCACTCCAAATTCTACATGCAGGACGTTATGGTTATCATCCTTTTATTGTGGCTCCTAGTGGCATTAAATCACCAATTAGCCCATTTAAGCCTTGGGCCATGAGTAAACATCGAATTAAAAAAACCATTAATCATTTTGCTCGTTGTGCTCGTTTGGCTCAATTTGCCGGATATGATGGTGTAGAAATTATGGGGAGTGAAGGTTATTTAATTAATCAATTTATCGTCTCTCATACCAATCAACGTCAAGATGAGTGGGGAGGCAGTTATGAGAACCGCATCCGTTTTCCCATTGAGGTGGTGCGTCAGGTCAGAGAGGCTGTAGGCGAGAAATTTATCATTATTTATCGTTTATCCATGCTGGATTTAATTGCTCAAGGTAGTAGCTGGGAGGAAATCATTACTTTGGCCAAGGCAATAGAACAAGCTGGAGCTAGCATTATTAATACTGGTATTGGCTGGCATGAGGCACGTATACCAACTATTGCTACCATGGTGCCTGCTGCAGCGTTTACTCATATAACCAAACATTTAAAACCTGAAATTAATATACCACTCATTACCTCTAATCGTATTAATACTCCTGAAGTAGCGAATCAAGTAATAGAATCGGGTATGGCAGATATGGTTTCTATGGCAAGACCATTTTTAGCTGATCCGCAATTTGTTGAAAAAGCCAAATTAGGAGAGAGTCAAGCCATTAATGTATGCATCGCCTGTAATCAGGCTTGTTTAGACCAGGTATTTGTTAATAAAACTGCTTCTTGTTTGGTTAATCCACAAGCATGCAATGAAACTGAATTAGTCTATGAAGAAGTTCACAATCCTAAGTCTGTTGCTGTTGTTGGTTCAGGACCTGCTGGGCTTGCTTTTGCCGCGGTAGCAGCGGAAAGAGGACATAAGGTAACAATATTTGAAAAAAATGAGGGGATAGGCGGGCAATTTAATTTAGCAAAACGTATCCCAGGCAAGGAAGAGTTTCAACACACACTGAATTATTTTAATTATCAATTGCAGAAATTTAAGGTTGATATTCGTTTAAATACCGAGGCAACGGTTTCTATGCTTGATGATTTTGAAGAAGTCATTCTAGCCAGTGGGATTAAACCACGAGTTCCTCATATTAAAGGGATGGATAACAATAAAGTGGTGAGTTACATCGATGTGATTATGGGCAGAAAAAAAGTTGGGACTCGAGTAGCTATCATTGGTGCTGGTGGAATCGGCTTTGATGTCGCTGAATTCTTAACTCATGAACAGCATGCAAGTGCAGAACACTTTTATGATGAATGGGGTATTGATATAACAGGACAACATCGAGGTGGAATTAAAGAAGCCAAACGTTCTGCAAGCCCCCGAGAAGTTTACTTATTACAACGAAAGAAAGAGAAAATGGGAAAACGTTTGGGCAAAACAACAGGTTGGATTCATCGATCAAGTCTAAAACATAAACAGGTCCAAATGATCTCTGGGGTAACTTATGATTTCATTGACGATGAAGGATTACATCTCACAGTAGAAGGTAAGCCGTTATTACTTGCTGTAGATACCGTTGTTATTTGTGCAGGACAAATTGAATTTAAAGATTTATATGAGCCTTTAAAACAAGCAGGGAAATCAGTTCATTTAGTGGGTGGAGCCTATAAGGCTTTAGAGCTGGATGCACGTCATGCTATTGATCAAGCGTGTCGTTTAGCTGCTTTAATTTAACAGTTGGTTAACTCCTGGATACCGCGATCAAGTCGCGGTACGTAGAGGGTAGAAGATAACGCCCAGTGAGTGAGGATCGATTGTGAACTCGCAAGAAAAATAAAGAAAAGCAATTTATTTTTAAACCTAATTTAATTAAAAAAAATATATAATTCAATGATTAAGCCTATTTTGCTTGAGAGAAAAATAATAAATGTCGTGCAAAATCTTGATTATTTTGTTATTATACTGTGCAATTTTATAACTTCTCGTGGCTTGGTCATCTGCAGGAAGCATCTCACTATGGGTAGGATGACAAGGAGCCATAAATGGTTATGTGATATTTTACATTAATTAACGTAACCAGGGCATTAGGGTCTGTTTATAATTCTATTATTTGGACCCAAATGTTGCGATTTTATGTGCTTCAACATTCATATATACTTCGTGTATGCTGCGTTTCAGTGCTCAAAAGTCGTAATATTTGGACTCAAACTAACAAATTGTAAACAGATCCTAACAATAAAATTATTTTATCGAACTGATTTTACTTAATTTTATTTCGTTTTACGTTTTACTTTATCAGGATCTTTATGACTCAAGAAATAACAAACTTCGCTTCTTTTAATTTTTCAGACGCCTTGAATAGAGCGCTAGAGGATATGAAGTTTACTAAACCATCACCTATTCAGGCTCAAACTATTCCTCTATTATTAGAAGGGCGAGATGCTATTGCTTTGGCTCAAACAGGAACAGGAAAAACTGCAGCATTTGCGTTACCTATTTTACAAAATTTATCACCTACAGTGCATAGTACTCAGGCGTTAATTTTAGCCCCTACTCGTGAGTTAGCGATTCAAGTAGCAGAACAATTTGAATTGTTAAGTGCACATCAACGAGGAGTTACTGTTGCCGTATTATGTGGTGGACAAGATTATGGACGCCAATTAAAACAATTACGCGGTGGAGCACAAGTAGTTGTAGGTACACCAGGCCGTATACTAGATCATATCGATAGAGGTACTTTACCTTTAGATAATTTGAATACATTTATTCTTGATGAAGCTGATGAAATGTTGCGTATGGGGTTCATCGAAGATGTTGAAACCATTCTGGCAAAATTACCAGAAAACAAACAAATGGCTTTGTTTTCTGCTACTATGCCTTATCGTATACGGCAAATTGCCAATACTTACTTAAATAATCCGGCTTCTGTTGAAATTCGTATGGAAACAGCAACGGTGAAAAGCATTGAACAACGCTTTTTATTTGCTGCTGGCCATCAGAAATCAGATGCATTGATTAGAGTGTTAGAGGTAGAAGAATATCAAGGTGTTATCGTTTTCGTTCGTACGAAGAATAGCACAGAAGAAGTGGCTGAATTATTACAACAGCATGGTTTAAGAGCAATGGCTATCCATGGAGACATTACACAGGCATTGCGTGAGCGCATTATTACTCAATTTAAACAAGGAGCTATAGACATCCTGGTCGCCACTGACGTTGCTGCTCGAGGATTGGATGTTGAGCGAGTAACTCATGTGATTAATTATGATATGCCACATGACAACGAAACTTATGTTCATCGTATTGGTCGAACAGGAAGAGCTGGTCGGTCTGGGGTAACTATTTTATTTGTGACACCAAAAGAGTCTCGTTTGATTAGTTCTATTGAGCGACATACTCGTCAACGCATAGAAAAAGTGAATGTTCCGAATGATCATATGATTCAAGTTGCTCGACAGCAGCGTTTTTTAGCGAGCATTACTGAACGATTGGAGCATACTAATCTTCATTCATATAAGCGTATTATTGAAGAATACATTAAAGAGAACGATGTTTCAGCTTTAGATGTTGCTGCAACCCTTGCTTTATTGTTACATAAAGATAAACCCTGGCAAAAAGAAATGCCTGCAGTTAAATCCCCATCACATCCAGCAAAAGAAGGTCGTTCTGGTAAGGACCGTTCTCGCTCTAGTGATGATAGAAGAAATTTTGGCGGCGATAGAAAAGGCTTTGGTAATGATCATAAGGGTTTTGGTGATGGTCGCAAGAAATTTAACGGCGATGCTTCGGCACAAGATCTATTCCGCATCGATGTGGGTAAAGTACATGGAGTAAAACCTGGAAATATTGTTGGCGCTATTGCCAATGAAGCAGGATTACAAAGTAAACACATTACTGGTCTTAAAATTCATGAAGATCATTCCACTGTGCGCCTACCTAAAGGGATGTCAAAAGAAGTAATGCAAGAATTAACTAAGGCTTGGGTTTGCGGTCGTCAGTTAAATATAACTCTTATTGGTAGTGGGGCGTGATATCTATCGTCGGTAGAAGTAGGGGCTGGGCTAAGAGCCCGGGTCCTACTTCTTAAGTTGACAGCATTGCTTGAACGGTTACACCTACGTTACTAATTGAGCATCAGCTTTATCGTGTGAGCGCTATCGTAGCTATAGTAGCCATCCCTATTCCCACGACAGCAGCAACTTTGAAAAAGGTATTGCGTTCAGACTTTTCGTTTGAATAATACTTAGGTGCGTCTATCGGTTCATCATTAATTTGCGATTTAATGGTGGCGATATTTTGCTTTACTGAGGCTAATCGGTTACCTGGTTCTGTATTTTGGGTAATTAATGGTAAATAATGATCTCTGAGTAAATAGGTGGCTGCTACTACGCTATGAGCCAATGATTTACGGGTGCTAAATGTAAAGCTGGCGTGAGCGGTTACCTCAAAAACGGAAGCAGACAGCGCAATTTTTTCTTCAGTAGTCCAATCCGCGGAATCGGTGATTTTGGATTGTATTTGGTAAAGTGAATCGTTTTTATCACCTTGGTTAAAAATTAAAACGACTCTTTTTATCTTTTCTTTATCTGAGATAATAGTAGCTATAGAATCCAGGCAGTGTAGTAAGAACTCCTTTTCAAACTTAGTCATTGCAGTTTCTCCCTAAAATTAACAGCAAAAAAAGATGCTGTTTTTTTGCTATTACATGCACGTTATTATTCACTATAAATAGGTTATGGCTATAGAGCAATAGAAAGATTCTTAATTCATCACCTCTTTAATAAGGGTATAATAAAATTGATTAGTTTCCTTATTTTGTAATATAATGATGAACCTTTTTTTTCTAAAAAAAATCAATTAATTAAGGGTATCATGAAGCTAATAACAACCATAGGTGCTTTTTTATTCTCTGGCATTGTTGCAGCAGCTCCGCTTCACAATATAGTCGCATTTGGGGATAGTTTATCTGATAATGGGAATCTTTATGAGTTTATGAAACATCAATTACCCCAATCACCTCCATACTTTGAAGGACGTTTTTCTAATGGTCCTGTATGGATTGAACACTTAATCGCTTCCTATTTTCCAAAAGATCCCAACTCGCATTTACTCGATTATGCTTTTGGTGGAGCGGGAATATCGGAAGATGATGGCGACGATGCATTGCTTTCTTTAAAAGGAGAAATGAACGATTATTTTAAGGATCATAAAAAAGCAAGTGCAGATAATCTTTATGTTGTTTGGATTGGTGCGAATAATTACCTCGGTATGCCAAGTGAAATAGAGCAAACGTTAAAAGAGGTCAATAGTGGCATTGTTCAAGGTTTAGAGCGTTTGGCTCAAAACGGTGCTAAGAATATATTACTGCTCAATTTGCCAGATTTGGGACGTACACCAGCAGCATATGAGTTTGGTTCAGCAGACGTCTTTACTTATTTTTCAACACAGCATAATAAATCATTAAATGACACTATTGCTGAAATGAAGCAGAAATATCCAGATATTAACTGGTTGTTTTTTGATCTGAATAAAGCGTTTGATGATGTATTAGAACATGCTGGTGAGTATGGATTTAATAACATTACCGATACTTGTGTTAATTCTGTAGTAGATGATTTAACTAAAAAATCAGTATTGAATATTGTTGCTCGAACTCAGCCTAAAATGGCTAGTAATGCTTGTGATGGTTATTTATTTTTTGATTTAGTGCATCCTACTGCATTGGCTCATAAAATTTTATCAGAGAAAGCTCGCATCATGCTGGATGAAGCCGGTGTTGAATTTGTAAACGAATAGAGGATATTGTCAGTCTATTCACGTGCTGTCCTAGGAGTTACTGCCTTTAACCTAGGATCTCTTCAGTGTGGTTCAATGCCTATTTTAGTAGATCCCTTGTTGCAAACTCCTCGGGATGATGTGAGATTGTGAGTGTTTAATAGCGTCTTAAACCGCGCGATCCGAGCCGCGCGCGTCAGCAAAGCGGATAAACCAAGCCAACATCCGTTTTCTAACGGTTGCGGCTCGGATTGTTCTCGAAGCCATTGAGACGTTACGTTATAAAAGCGTAAGTTGATGCCTTACGAATAAAGCATTATGAGAACTCGTTTAGGGATATATGAAGCACTATATAAGGACAGCTTTTCTTTTTTTCTTACTCTTATCTAGTTTCTGCTGTAGGGCAGATACTCTTGAAATAAAAGTAAACCAGAATCCTATAGATTTGTCTTACTGGCCCGCGGGAAAAAAGCATTACGGTGCTGTGTTACTGATTAGCGGCGGTGATGATGTTGTTCAATCTCCTATTCTATTAACTCACGTTGCCGAGCAATTATCTCGCTATGGCTGGTCTGTAGTGCTATTAAATTGCAATAAAGACAGCCTTGTTCCTTGGGTACAACAAATTCCAGCTACAATTAATATTCTGCGTGAACATAAAAATAAGCGAATAGTCTTAGTCCATTATGGTGATCAGTTGAATCAATCCTTGGAATATTTTAGTCGACCCCAGTCTAAAATGATTAATGGATTAATCATGCTTTCTGCTTACGATGATGGCAATTGGAATAAACCTTTACGTCTACGTTTTCCCGTATTCGATATAGTAGGCCAATTTGATTATGAGGCAGTGTTATATCAAATGGAGGTGAGAGAGAAGGAATTCAGAGCGCATAACTACCAGTCTATTGAGATGCCGGGGGCTCACCATGATTATCGTTACAGTCAAAAAATGTTATTGGCCTTTATCCATGGTTGGATGGCAAAATTACCAGAGTTTGAACCTCAGCCACCTCCAATCTTAGTTTCTTACATTGAGCCAATTAATTCCCCTGCCAGTGTTATTGCAAAATTGGAAGAATCTGACTGGACAGGATTTATAGATGATCCCATTGAACCAGAGCAGTAAATTTACCAACCCTTGCTTTTACAAATTAACTCATACGCTCTCATTATTTTATGGGTTTTTTCATTGGCCATTTTAATCATTTCTTCAGGTAATCCTTGAGCAATTAATTTATCGGGATGGTTGCGACTTAATAAACGTCTATAGGCCTGCTTGACTTCTTGTTTACTGGCATTTGGAGAGACCTCAATTAATGCATAGGCATGATCAAGATTATTTACCGAAGTTTTGGGTCTATAGTAGTTTTGTTTATAAGAAGATGAAGAGGAGTGCGTTTTATTTTTTTGTTGGTATTGATGATTTTTTTGGCCTTGGTGCTGTTGTTGACGTTGTTGTTCTTGATACTCTTGGAAATGCTGATAGGCAGTGTAATTAAAGTCTTCATAAAAACGGTATTGTTGATGTAAGGGAGCAAAACCTAATCGAGAGAGTATAAGATCTAGAGCTTGAATTTTTGGGGTACTTAAACCATCAACCTGTGCAGCTCTATATTGAATGTCTATGAATAATTTTAGCAATTCGTGATTGTCTTTACAGGCGTTGTGTAATTGAGTCAGGACTGCATCTAATTTGAAATAAGATTGTTTCCCTTCATTAAATAAGCGTTTGGCTAGTTCTTTTTGTTCACGACTCAAATGCATTTCTGTCATGAGCAATCTAGCCATTTCAATTTCCTGCTCAGAAACACGCCCATCTGCTTTAGCAATATGTCCCATCACACTAAATGTCGCTTCGAAGTATATTTTTTGAACTTTTTTGCGTTTTTCGGCATGATATGAAAAATGGGGGTTAGAAAAATGGCTTGCTAATCCTTTATCAAAAAAATTACCCAGCAATATGCCAAATAAAGCTCCCGTAGGACCATCAATCATATAGCCAAAAAAAGCCCCTAGAACTTTTCCCCACCAGCTATTTGTTATAAAAAAATCCCGAATGTTCATTGCTAAAGAATTTCCTTGAGAAATTAAACCTCTTGCGGAACTCTACTGTATCGGCGAATTGCGAAAGAAGTCTATTGAATCTGTCCGGCTGTTGTTTGTATTTTAATCCATTTCATTTATTAACTAATTATAGGTTTCAATTAAATTGTAACATATCGCTTAATTGGCTGCTTTAGGTATATACTCTAACCTTTTTGCTTTGGTATGTTTATGCGTTTTATTTATTCCCTGTTAATGTACTTACTAACTCCCTATTTATTACTACGTTTATGGTGGAAAGGTCGGCGCTTACCTGCTTATAGAAAACGTATATTAGAACGATTTTGTCTTGATAAGGGCGAGGATCATAAAGTCGATGTTTGGGTTCATGCCGTTTCTTTAGGAGAGGTTATTGCGGCTACCCCATTAATTGATACCATGTTGGATAAACATTGGTCCGTGCTCATCACTACGATGACGCCAACTGGTTCAGAACGGGTACAGGCTCGTTTTGGTAATAAAGTGGTGCATCGATATGTTCCTTATGATTTACCGGATGTGCTCAAACGGTTTTTTAAGCGACAAAAACCTCGAGTTGGGGTCATTATGGAAACTGAATTATGGCCTAATTTAATTTATCAAGCTCAAGCAGCTCAGGTACCTTTGTTGCTTGCTAACGCACGTCTATCTGAACGTTCTTTGAGTGGTTACATGAAATTCAAGGTTTTATTCAAACCTGTTTTAAATCAATTTACTGGTATTTTAGCGCAAAGTGAAGATGATGCTAAACGGTTTATTACCTTAGGTGCTAAAGAGGATTTGGTTCATGTATTGGGAAATATGAAGTTTGATTTACAAACACATACTGTCGATAGTGCAAAATTTAATGCATTAAAAGAACATTGGGGTGCTGACCGAGTAGCAGTCATTGCTGCTAGTACTCATGAAAATGAGGAATCACAAATTTTAGCGCAGCTAAGAAAACTACAAAAAGCGATACCTCAAGTCGTCTTATTAATTGCCCCGCGCCACCCAGAACGTTTTCAGACCGTGTATCAATTATGTATCCAGTCAGGATTTAATACGGGATTACGTAGTGCTGAAGACACTTTATCTAGGGAAAATGAAGTAGTTGTATTGGATAGCTTAGGGGAGCTTTTAGGTTTATTTCAGATTAGCGATTTTGCCTTTGTTGGTGGTAGTTTTGTACCTGTTGGTGGTCATAATGTGCTTGAACCCATTGCGATGGGTGTCCCAGTGCTCAGTGGAACACAAGTTCATAATTTTAAAACTATTTGTAGGGACCTAGAAGAAGCACAAGCAATTCGGCTGGTGAGTCAAGCAGATCAGTTGATTGACGCTATTATTAAATTACATACGGATAAAGAGCTGCGACAACGTATGGTTACCAATGCAACAGCCGTTCTTGAAAATAATAAAGGTTCTTTGCAGAAGCATTTGCGTCAAGTGGAGGGGGTATTAGCAACTAGGTAGGCTCACTACGTTTGCTACTGTAAGTGTTCTAAGGAATTAACCCTTGCGCTACTTTATTTGTAGCCTGGTTGCAGGCAACCAGGCTACATGAGCTTAAGTTGACACCACTGAGCCTGAAAAAGGCACGAGCTTCTTGCTCGATTCAACCATAGGCATTTTCTACTTCAGGAGTGCTTGGAATATCTTCAACAACAGTTAATAGAATCTGCTCTTCAAGAGCTCTGGCAACGTTTATAGGTTTATTCACTCCGTTGATTACTATTGAGAAAATTAGCGTTCGAGCCTTAGGGTTAACAATATAACCTGATAAAGATGTGATATCGTGCATAGTACCTGTTTTAGCAAATACGATTTTTTCGAGTTTTGTTTTTTTCATCCTACCTATTAATGTTCCTGATACCCCAGCTTGAGGTAGGGCTTTCATAATGATAGGACGCAATTCTTTGTCGTTATATAAATTGGCAAGAAGTAAAACGATCTGTTTGGGTGTTGCCATATTATAGCGAGTTCCCATGCCGTCTGTAAGTTCAATTTGATTCATGTCCAGATTAGTGTGCTTTGCTAATATTTGTTTCATGGCAAAAACACCTTGCTTGGTAGAGCCGTCTTTGGTTACGGAAAAAGCTAATTCTTTGGTTAAGCTGTTCGCGTATAAATTATCTGATTCCTTTAGCATATGAGTAATAAGTTGCGTTAAGTCGGGTGATTGATGTTGGGCAATCATTTGGGCATCGGAAGGGGTCTTTCCTTCGATGATCTGTCCTTTTAACGACAAATTATTTTGCTTTAGTGTGTTTTTAATAATTTCTTTTGCCATGTAAATGGGATCAGGAACAGCCAATTGAATTATTTTAGGAGCCTTTGCTTGAGCCATACAGCCGTAGAGCTTCAAGGTATTATGTGGTTTGATTTCTATGTTAAAACTGCAATGATTTTTTTCATCTTCTTTATCTACAGAAATCACTTCATTGATGATAGTTAAATTCTTTTCTTCGGTTTTAGGTTTTATAGCAACCGCTTGTCCTAGGGTCTTTGCACTAATGACCTCATAAGTTTCAGCATTTTCATTTAAGATCAATGCAGTATCTGGCGCGGCGTAATACCAACCCAGATCATCATAAGAGACGCCACCAGGATAAGAGGGTGCTTTAAAACGGGAACTGTCTATAATGATATTTCCATTAATTGTTTTACTATTATTCTTTTTTATCTTGAGTAATAAGTCGGTGAATTCCGCTATGGTTAATGAAGGTGAGCCAGTGAAGGTAATATAAAAATTATTATCTTTTTGCGATAAAGTGGTTGAAAAATGGTAGTCTGGTTTCAATTGATATAAGGCAGATGCAGCAGTAAATAATTTAGTGTTACTGGCGGGAGAGAATAATGTATCTGCATTTTTCTTATAAATGACTTGCCCTGTTTGTGCATCCTTAACAAGGATACCAACAGTTGCAAGAGGCAATTCCTTTTTTATTAACGCATCAATTTTCTCTGGCAATGTTTGAGCATAGGCTATTTGTTTAACAAAATAGATAACACAACACCACATGAACATTGATCGTTTCACTACACTCTTCCTTTTAATTGGGATAACAGACAATTATCTAATATGGAAAAATATTTAGCAACGAACTTTATCTTAATAAAATTTTAATTGTTACGGCCCGCACGAATTATTTTTATGTTTTATACTAATTTTATAAGCAGACTTAAAATACATTTTGCCGAATGTCTCTAAGGTAAATGAATTAATCTTATCAGTCTGGTCTTTATCGTATGTAATAGAGATGATGTGTAATAGAGCAGTTAAGTGCGTTATGGAATTTTTACATAGTCAATATGGAATTTTCATATGTCAAAACTAAAACAACAATATCTATATAATCCACATCTTCATGTCAAAATCTGGTTTAGCAATCAGCGTTCTGTGTTTATGAATGATGAGAATCAGATGCGTCTAATAGAGATGCGTTACAAAAATCCGAAAGATAGCATCAATTTGGTATATGATTCTTCATTATTAGATAGACAAGCTCTTAGCGATCTGTCTCAATTTTGTCGTGAATATTCAATTACTACTATTGATTCTGCCCAATTTGACGCAATACTTAAGACAGATAGGGAAATAAAATTATATGAATATTATAAAGACGAAATTAATCATCTGGATGATGGTGGTAATTTAGCTGTAGCCAGCGATATTATCAGATGGCTGTCTCCAGTTTATTTGCGTGGAACTTATACGGATTTTGATGTTCCTGTAGATACTTCGAAACTTCCTGAACAATTCTTGGTTAATTCGCCTTTAGTGATGAATATTGGCAGCCTAAAAATTAGAAATAAGGAAGTAATCCTATCTAACAATGATTATATTGCGGTAGTTGATCCTACGGATGCCCTCGAGTATATCAAGCAAGTACAGGATGGATTCATCAAGGTATTAAGTACCTATGACAATGATTTTATAGAAAAAACAGAACATGAGCTGGTCGGAGACAGTCTGCTCAATAGTTATCTTTTTGGTTTTTTGCGGAATCGTTCAGAATCAATCTACATCGCTAAATCAAAGTCTGTTTTTCCAATAATATCAATCTCATCACGTAGGCTTAGAGGCTATATCAATAGAATAATGAGCGACGAGCATCGGTTTATTGACTTTCATAGACTTTCCCCAACCGAAACAGATGAGTCTGTAATAAAAAAATTAAGAGAGCATCTTGGCAAACAACTGGGGTTAATAAAGTGGTTATTTTTTGGTCAAGAATATAATGAAATAAAAAAAATACTGGCTTTGCCTGATCGAGAATTAGCGGTTCTATTGATGAAAAAAGAACGTTCCCTCTATTTAAAATCAATTGTAGTATGTACTACTGGTCCAATAGCAATAGCTAACTCTTTATTCAATGGCTATGTTTTTGATTCGAAATATGTCCATGAACATGTCGAGCCTTTTTCTTTCAATAACTATGGATTACAGCGAGCTTTTATTTCAAAAAACTCTTTGAGCTTGCATGATAATGTCTTAACGATGTTGTGTTTTTTAGGTGCAGCAGAGGGCGAGCGCAATGATTCTTCGTGGTTAGAAGAAGGGGCAAAATTACAAGCGCAACGAGGAGCTGTTCTCGAACAGAAAAAACAGGAACTTAGTGCTAATTTGCCTCACATGTTAATGACATTAAAAACTAAGATGGTACGGCATGTTACAGCTCTTTTAGAGAGCTCCAATGGCTTTTTAGCTTTTGTTATGCGAGAACGAAGAAAGGCCAAAATAAATGCTTTGCTTGCTATTTTATCTTGTTTTAAGGAGACTCCTGAACAAGAGTTTGATCTGATGGAGTTCAGAAGAACTCTAGATGAAGTATCTTTAAAAGAGCATCAGACATTTTCCCGATTATTTTATAATCAGACAAAGACACTTATCCAAGAGTTAGAGCAATGTACTCATGAAGCGATAATATTGGGACTAACTAAAAGTCATAAAATAAAACTAGATGATACAATTGACGAGCTTGTTATCGTTCCTTATCAAAAGGAATTACCGGTAGTCTGATTCTATGAAACGAATTGTCATTTGTTGCGATGGAACTTGGGATTCGCGCACTATTGAAATTGACGGTCTTCCTGCCATAACAAATGTGGTAAAGGTTGCTAATGGGGTATTGGATAGCCATTTAGGAATGGAGCAACAATTATTTTATGAGCCTGGCGTTGGCACTCAGGGCAGTTTCTTTAGACGGTTAATAGATGGAATTACTGGTAATGGTTTATATAATGAGATACTAAAGGCTTATCGTTACCTTGTACATCATTATGAACCTGGTGACCAGTTGTTTCTTTTTGGTTTTAGCCGAGGAGCATTCGCTGTACGGGAATTGGTTGGCATGATCCAATACTGTGGAATAGTTCGTATTGATAATATAAGTAAAGTAGATGAAGGATTTAACCTTTACAATTCCAGAAAATTAAATACACCTGAAGGTGAAATAAAGACAACACTTTTTCGCCAACAATATGCAGTGGAGGAGAGTACTCCTATTAAGTTTCTTGGAGTATGGGATACTGTAGGTACCTTAGGGAACCCGTTATTGCTAAATGGTGTGTTTACCAAGAGATACAGTTTTCACAATTATAATATTAGTCCCACAGTAGCGTATGCCTATCAGGCAATTGCAATTGATGAACAACGAATCTTTTTTAAACCAGCATTATGGATGAAAGATAAAGCAGATACTCAACAGATTATGGAGCAGGTCTGGTTCATTGGCGTGCATGATGATGTCGGTGGTGGGGGAGCCATAGGCTTATCTGATATTACCCTCCAGTGGCTAATTGAGAAAGCGACTGCTATTGGATTAGGATTTAAAGATATTGAGTATAAATCTGATTGGATGCAGGCTATTAGTAACTCCAGAACGGGTTTGTATAAACTATTTCCTCCTTATTATCGTCGGATTGATGTAAACATAGAGCCTCAGGGCAAAGAGAGTTGTCAATCATTACACCCATCTGTATTAGAACGATATCAGCAAGACAAGACTTATAGACCAATGAACCTGGTGGATTATTTGCGCCGTATTGATCAAATCTGACGTTCTACCAAGATTCAAGCAATCCCCTCTAGGCCTGAGGGGTATTAGTTAATATGTCTGCAACATCTACATTAAGGCGGCTCCCTCTAGAACTCCAAAATCCGTAATATCCTTCAGTGGAAAAATAAGTGAATAGATTTTTTATACCAAAGGACAATATAGACGCAACGATATTTAAGAATCTTATTCCTAGTGTATCTCTGTGTGATGCTATAGTGTCCTGTCTGTCTTGTTGATTATAAAGCTTGGTGAATTCATCAAGACGATCATCATCGTCGATGCAAGGTGCTTGTTGGTGTAAAGAAGAATAGAGTTCATATACCGCTTTGTATTTTTTGACTAGGAGATCATCTTGAGACGGAAACTCACTAGGCAACGGATAGTCTAGTTTCCTTTCTACATTCAATTTTGTCAAAATATAATTCATATATTGAGTGCATGACTTACTCAATTTAGTTAAGGTTGCTGTAGATTCTAAAATTTGTTGGGGCTCAGTTACATCTGCAGGCATTGGTACAACAATAGGAGCGCTTGTTTCTTGAGCTCGTTTAAAAGCGTCTTGTCCCTTTTGCGGATCTAATGAGCTTGGAGTTAATTGACTTGTAATTCTCTCCCTCAAGCTTTGTTCCATCTTATAAGAGCCTTCATTCATAGAGCGATCAAAGAGTTGAAACGGTTTATTAGTGCCAATATGGTATTCTAATAGCAAATATAAGACATCCATACCCCAAGAATGCAGGCAAGCAGCTTCTGGGTTTGCAAATGCATCCCCCGCTAGAACATTTCTATGCAAGTAGGGGCTATATTGCCGTGCTTCTATCGCTCTTTTATAAGCGTTTTGTTCCAGTGGGTCATGTTCATTAGGGACCCACTTAGCTGGAAACGTCCACAATTCTCCCCGGAGTGTGAACGCTCTGTAGAGTGTTCTGTTAGTTATGAATAAAGAGTTAAATGCAGCCTGTTTTTCTATGGGCATATCAGCAAGGGCTTGATAGAATTTATCTAATTCTTCGCTTCTATTCGCAAAAATATCGTCTTTATCTGTGTTTCTGAATGCGAATTCATCTTGTGAATTTAGTATTTCTTTCACATAAGTTTTTAATAAGGGAATAAATTCAGGATATTTATTTAAAATATAGGCATTATAATGCGCTGCATTTTGCTCCAATTGAATCGCGGGTTGGAATTCCGGTACTTGACTCAGGATGTCTCGTCTAGTTAATGGATCATTTAAGCGACAGTAATGATTTGCCTTAAGAATGTCTTGCAGTTCATAGAATTGGTATAATCTTTTTCGGCCGTCAGGATCAGTGATTAATACCGTTTCTTTCCTTAATTCTTCAGCAGTAAAATCATCCAATGCTTTCCCTTCAGTGAAGCTAATTAAATCCGCATTAAGGATCTCACTTTTTCTAAACTTTCTACCATAGCGATCTTTCATTACTATTCACTCATTAAAATTGCTAGAAAATAAGGATTATAATTGTACACTATTTTTCTTATATGAGCATTAAGAGGCTTATGGCTGATATTTTTATACATATAGATTCTAAATTGGCTTTATTCATTCCTGCTATAATTAACGTAAATCCGACATAAAATGTATGAATATGCTGTTTATGTTGATAAACGATCATTAATTAGCAGTAGATCTCTTGCATAACCTCTTGTAAAACAAGAGATTTATTCTAGGGATGAATAAGCCATATTAACTAAGTCAGTATTAGAGGAGTTTTGCTTTTAAAATAAGAATAGGACTTGTATGGAAGCATTGCGGTTTAGAAAAGCTAAACCAATTTATATTACGTTTTTTATAGCATTAGCCATTTTAATCTTTAGTGGCGTTGTTGTCATTAGACAGCTAGAAGAGCGTGCTGTTTCAATTGAATGGGTACAGCATAGTAATATTGTCATGATTACTATTGATTCTTTTTCTTTAAATCTTTTAGAGGCCGAACGACAATTGCAATTTTATGCTATAACGCGTAATAAAAAGCATTGGGCCTTGTACAATACAGCAATTACGAGTTCAAAAAAGAGATGGGTGGATTTAAAACAACTGACTGTTGATAACCCGATACAACAAAACAGAATTAAAGAGCTTGGAACTTTATTAAATAAACTCATTCAACTGAGTAATGATAAGGCCGCTCATTCAGAGAAAAGTGGCTGGTTATTACTTTTAGAACAAAATGAAAAAATATTAGAACAAATTACTGCGCTAATCAATGTGATACGTTCTGAAGAAATATTGTTACATAATTTGCGTCTCCAAAAATATAAATCTACAAAATATGTCAATAATATTGAAATAGTTGGGACAATGTTGCTTGTTTGTTTACAATTGTTGCATTTATCGCAATCATTAGGTTAGCAAAAAAAAATGACATGCAGTACAAGCGAAAGGAGCAGTTTGAGCAAGAGAGATTACTACAGCGGGAAACTCAACGATTGCAGTTAGAGTTTAGTTTAAGTACAACAAAGCAGGGATTTTGGAATTTAAATTTAGAAACACGCAAAATAGAACGTACACTGTTACATGATCAAATTTTTGGGTATCCTTCTTTATTATCTGAATGGACTATGGAGCGTTTTGTAGAACATATTCATCCTGATGACCGTCCCATGATAATTCAGGCTCTTAGCGAAAGTGAAGAACGAAATTTACCTTTAGAAACTGAGTGTAGAATCTACAGAGTTGATGATAAAAGTCTCAGATGGATTTCTGTAACCGGAAAAGTCTTTCAGTTTCAAGGTTCTAAGCATATGTTAGGTTTGATTCAGGATATTACTGAGCGAAAATTAATGGAACGTATGTTGACAGAAAGCGAAGAGAGATGGAAATTTGCTTTAGAAAATGCCCATCATGGAGTATGGGATTGGTATGTTCCTGAAAAAATTATTTATTTTTCTCATTATTGGAAAAAAATGCTTGGTTATCGTGATGATGAAATAAAGAACGAACAATATGAATTTGAGTCACGAATTCATCCCGATGATAGAGAGATGGTGTATCAGAGCCTTAATAATCATTTTGCTCAAAAAACTGTAGAGTATGTCTGTGAGGCACGTTTTCGTTGTAAAGACGGCAGTTATAAATGGGTTTTGGAGCGTGGTAAAGTAGTGGAACGTGCTGCTGATGGAACTGTATTAAGAGCTATAGGAACACATACAGATATCAGTGAGTTTAAAGAAAATGAGATCAATCTAAAACATAAAGCGGAACATGATCCATTAACCGGTTTGATTAATCGTTCGATTTTTGAAGATAGAGTGGAACAGGCAATTTTATTAGCTAAAAGACAAAAAAGTAGTCTTGCCCTATTATTTGTTGATTTGGATGAGTTTAAACAGATTAATGATCTTTATGGTCATGATTGTGGTGATTTAATATTGCGTAGTACAGCAAGTCGACTTTTGTCCTGTATTCGGGATATGGATTCTTGTGCTCGTTATGGTGGTGATGAGTTTGTTTTATTACTGCAAGATATCAAGGGTGAAGAAAATATTATTAATATTGTTAAAACAATTCTTCAACAATTTTCAAAAAAAATCATCATTGACCAGCAAGAGTTTATGGTGACATTAAGTATTGGTATTGCAATATATCCTAAGGATGGTGAAGAATCTTTGATTAAAAAAGCAGATAGTGCAATGTACTTTGTCAAAAAACACGGAAAAAATAATTTTAAATTCTATGAAGACGATCTTTCTTCTTAAAAAAAGAAACTGGCGGGCTTATTCGTCATTAAATAAAAAACAATGATAAGACTAATAAATGCTGGCCAGCCTAAACAAAACCAGTATTTAAAGTAACGAAAATAGATGGGTGGTAAAGGGGTCTTATTTTGCTCCGCCGCAACGGCAAAATCACGCATTTTAATTTGTAGATAGACTACTGGAAACCAGCAACAGGCAGCAATAATATAGCCAACAATTGACCCCATAATCCATAAGGAAGTCCAAGGGTAACCCACCAAAAATACCATCCAAAATCCAGTAAGCGGCTGGAGAAAACCAGAGGTTCCGGTAAAAATCCAATCAGCGAGTACTACGTAACGTGTAGTTGCGGCGATCACTTGGGTATTTTGGGTGTAGTGGCCATATAACATAGTGCAGGCAGTTCCTATGCCAGTGCCAAAGAGTATTGTAGAGCTAAGTACATGGATAAATTTAAGCCATAAGTAGAGCATTATCGTTCATCCTCCAACGCCATAGAAACTAATATAGCTGCTAAAAGAGGGATGTTTTTTGCCAGAGGGGCAAAGGGCTCAAACCACAAACTGGGCAGCCTCCATGTTAGTAGACCGCTATATAATACAATGATAATCAGTTGTAACAATCCTACTTTTTTAACTTGAATATTCAATAGTAGCGCTCCCCCTATACTCGCATCAAGAATACAGGCACCATAAAATAAAATAGGTTGCCACAATTCATTAACCCCAATTTGGGCGAGAAGAGAATATGATGCTGATCTAGGATAAAAAAATAAACAACAAAGTGCAGTAAATAGCCAGATAAAAGCGATGCTGAATTTTAAGATAGGTTTGAGAAAATACAGCCGGGCATGATATCTATCTTGCACTGCGCTCGGCTGGCTATAAACCCCTGAGGTAAACTCTCTAGGGAGAAAGCCAATAGCATTATGAAACTTTTCGGTCTCTTCCTGGCTCGTGATATTATTTTCTATGAGCAGTTTATAGGAGTTAGTATTTAAGACAGAATTGGGAATCATGTCTCCCCAAAAGGCTCCTATACGGATTAACCATAGGGGGATAAAAATCAATTTGGATTGGGCAAAGCCTAACCAGGCACGCAAGAGGGTCAAGACCGTAGCTAAGTTGGTCTTTTTAACACTTACCGCACTAAAAATTACACTATGTTGTGGCGGTTGCACAATGAGTTTGATAGTCGCTCTAGAGAGATCCTC
>DAIAOV010000049.1 GCA_027437055.1 Legionella sp.
TTTCGCAATCGGTTAGAGCCTCAACCAAAGCTTTTTGCCCAGATGGACAATGTAAGACTATGGGGGCTTGTGAGAAATAATCATATCGTTGTACTGGTTGGCTTTGATTTGCATAATGAAATACTACTTTACCAGTCATCAACAAAGCAGCAAATTCATAATACTCATTAAATAAGTATCGTTGGCCTGCATCTAGTTTTACAGAGCTGAAACTTACGCCACTATAAAATGAAGATTCCTCCATGCATACAATAGAGTTGACTCCCCTATCGAATCCCTGTGGATTTTTAATCAGTATTTGAGGACGACGTTTATCTCTTTTCTTTTGATGCAATTGCTCTAAATAAGTACTTCTCCATATTTGTGGATGCTCATCAAAGTGCTTAATAAAATAGTCTAACTCTTCTTTATAAGGAATAGCTGGCGCACAACCATGGCGTGTAACCACTAAAGCACCACAGGCATTGGCATAGGTAGTAGCTATCTCCCAAGACTTTCCTTGCAACAATGCAGATAAAAGGCCAGCCATAAATCCATCTCCGGCCCCCAACACATTAAGCACCTCAACAGGAAAAGGCTTAGTATGCAGGGGCATATGCTTATTGGCAAAATTAACTTCAGATCCTTTCTCTCCCAATTTGATAACTATAGGAACTTGAGTAAGATGCCTCATGCTCTCTAACGCTTGAGGCATTTCGTCATGCCCACCAGCAATACAGATTTCTTCTTCTGTGCCCACTATCAAATCACAAAGTGGTACAATACGCTGATAGGCTTTACTTACTTCCTGACTATGGCAATAGCGTGTTTCGCCATCACCTAGTCCTGTTAATCCCCAAAGAACAGGTCTATAGTCCAGATCGAGAATTACTGCTGTTTCAGCTTGTCTTGCTAATTGGATTACTTCTTCTGTGGTACGTAACATGGCCGTGGTAGATAAGCCTGTCCCAGTGATTAAAATGGCTTTTGCTTGTTGTAATACCATCTTATTAATTTGATGCGATTTAATTTGCATATCCGCACAATCAGTGCGATAAAACATTAGAGGAAATTCTTTTGGCGGTTTAATACCTAATAATACTAAACCGGTCAGATGATTTTTGGTTTCCTGCAATAAATCAGTATTTACTCCCTCAAGCTCTAATTCATTTCTTAAAAAAGCCCCCATCTCATCCTGGCCAACACATGAAAACATCATGGATTTCAAACCTAGACGAGAAGTACCTACAGCAATATTACCCGCGCATCCCCCTAAATACTTTTTAAAGCTCTCAGAATCTCTTAGCGCAGATCCAACTTGTTCTGAATACAGATCTACGGCTACCCGCCCCATGCAAATCAGATCAACAGGTCTACGTGCATCAAAGAAAATTGTTGGATGATTCATGTGCTCCTCAGCTCAAAAAAACGGGTAATTTAGTGGTCAGAGATTGTTTGGCTGCTTGAGCTATTCGTAAAGCTTGTAATCCATCTTTTCCAGAAACGGGGCTAGGCTTATTGTGTAACCAAGCATCATAGAACGAACCTAGCTCTGCTATAAAGGCTTGATGGTAGCGCTCTAGGAAAAAGTATTCAGGGTTAGCTTGTTCTGTAGTGCTATTGGAGTAATGCATTACTGAGTGTTTCAGTTGATTGGAGGCTATTAACATTCCTTCACTGCCAAACACTTCTATACGTTGATCATAACCATACACTGCCTGGCGACTGTTATCTATAACAGCTAAAGCCCCATTAACAAAACGCATTTGTATTATTGCCGTATCAATATCCTGCAATGCTTCAAAATCAGGATTAATCAAGACTGAACCCGTTGCAAATACCTCAACAACTTCTGATTGAGTTAAAAAACGTGCCATATCGAAATCATGAATCGTCATGTCCATAAATAAACCACCAGAAGTCGCACAATATTCTTTTGTAGGACAAACTGGATCACGAGAAGTAATCTTCACTATGTGAACAGCACCAATTTCACCTGTTTGTACTTGTCTTTGCAGATGAGCAAAACTGGGATCAAAACGACGATTAAAGCCAAGTTGTAATAAAGTATTATTAGTTTGAACAGTCTTTAATGCTGTTAAAATGTCTTCTTCATCTAGACCGATAGGTTTCTCACAAAATATGGCTTTACCGGCTTCACTGGCTGCGTTAATTTGTTCTAAGTGTAACGTGGAAGGAGAGGCAATAAGAATAACATCTAAATCCTGATGAAAAATCACCTCCTCCGCATTATGGTATTGGCAAGGAATAGATAATCTGTCAGCCCACCCTCTATCCAAACAGGGATCAGTAATGGCTATTAAATCATATTGCGGTAAATGATATTTGATATTCTCTGCATGTAATTTACCAATGCGCCCTGCTCCAATAATACCTATACGACATTTTCTCTGCTGTTTTATACCGTTCATATTCTTTAATCCCTCGCTAATTCAAATTGGTTAGTTTTTATTGGGTCTTGGCCATCACTCCACTCAGGCTGTTGTTCCAAAAGTTTGTTAGTTGATAATTGCTGACCAATATCTTTGACTTTTTTGCCCATCATCAGGTTTTTTTCTATTTGTTCTAAAGAGATACCCGTAGTCTCTGGTACAAAATGATAAATAAAGAAAAACGCCAACAAGCATAATGAACCAAATAAAGCAAAGGTCAGCATTTGACCTAAATTTTGGTAAATAGCTAAAAACGATAAGGAAACTACAAAGTTAGCGCCCCACTGAGTGACGGTGGCAATGCTCATGGCAAAACCACGCACAGCTAAAGGATAAATCTCGGAAATTAGAACCCAAAATAACGATCCTACACTAATGCAGTAGCCCATCACATAAAACGATAAAGAACCCAGTATCCAAATTTTTTGACCAGGAACTGCTATAGTAAATAACAAACCTGTAACAAACAGACTAAAAGCGGCAAGTAAAGTACCGCTTAATAATAAAAAGCGCCGTCCTAATTTATCGATGTAAAATAAGGTCAATACTGTAAATAAAAAATTCACTGTCCCCATGCAAAAAGTTGCTAAAATCGCATTTTTGACTGGATAAAAACCTGCCGATTCAAAAATGACCGGCCCATAATACATGACCGCATTAATTCCTGAAAACTGCTGAAAAATACCTAATACAACACCGACTGCTAGAACAAAAATAATAGGGGATTTGAAGAGTACTTTATAACTTATTGAAGCCTTATTTAAGTTATCACTAATTTCTTCTAGTTCATTTTGAATGTTGTACCCATAAGGACGAATACGTTTTAAAGTGCGCTCAGTCTCATTCGCTCCATATTTTTCCATTATCCATCGGGGAGAATGAGGGACCAAATACATTCCTGTAAATAAAATCAATGCGGGTATACTCCCTATTGCAAACAGAAATCTCCAACTACTCGCAGAATAATCGTGGATAAAATATCCAATTAAATAAGCTATGGCCTGGCCAAAAGTGATGGTTAATCCATTAATCAAAACTAGAGCCCCTCTTTTATCTGGTGGGGCGATTTCTGCAATAAATAGCGGGGCAACGTAAGAGGCGATCCCGATGCAAATACCGATGATGAAGCGACCGGTTAATAATAAAGCCAGGTTATTGGTTAGAGTGCAAAGTGTCGTTCCAAAAATGAAACCTAGAGCGACTATTTTTAATAGGTGACGACGACTTACTTTATCAGCAAAGAAACCACTTAAAGGAATGCCAAGAATACATCCTAGCAAGCTAATACTGACGACTTGAGACCATTGCCACTCAGAAAGAGATAATTGAGCTATCACCTGATCTTTGACATCGGCGATAACACTGGAATCAAAACCGAATAAAAAACCACCAAATCCGGCAATTAGGGCAACAAAAAAAACGAATGAATTGACTCCTTTCATATACATCACTGTCCTTAGTTAATAGACTTTAGTCTAAACGCTACTGTATATTGTTCCAATCGCCGTTGATGTTATCACCCTCTATGATTAATAAATAGATGAACGTAGTGATTTTTTTTTGTTATTTCACATAAATCAACAGTAGTGTTTCTTGACCATGTGTTGGGATGTTTTGCCCCATAGACGTCAGACTATTCAATAAATCGGATTTAGCTCAATGTCGGGCAATCTGTTGCCCGACCTACTTTTTGAAGCAATTATTATCATCTGTTTATGCCTATAAAAAATATGCTAAGATGATTTTCAAAATCATCTTGGATGTCTCTCCAATGTTTCAAAATGCAATTGTTCGCACGCCCTCTTTATCATTAGTGAATGGCTTAACTACTGCAACTTTAGGCAAACCTGACTATGATTTGGCATTAATTCAACACCAAAACTATATCAATGCCTTATCACGATGTGGCGTAGAAATTACGATACTACCACCTTTAGAGACTTTCCCTGATTCCTGTTTTGTTGAGGATGTTGCGTTACTTACTCAGCAGTTTGCCCTTCTTACTCGACCAGGAGCTCTATCACGACAAGGAGAGGTAGATCATATAACACCGACCATTCAACGACTGTTCAAAGAGAGAGTTTCTAAAATTCATGTTCCAGGAACCTTAGAGGCAGGAGATGTGCTGCTAGTAGACAACCATTTTTTTATTGGTTTATCAGCACGAACCAACATAGCTGGGGCACAGCAAATGATTCAAGCCGTGAGTCAGCACGGCTATACTGCATCCACTGTCGAATTAAAAGAGTTTCTCCATCTTAAAACTGGAATAAGTTATCTGGGACAAGAACTTGTATTGGTTAGTGGCGAATTAATAAATCATCCAGCTTTTGCTCATCTAACACAAATTATTGTTGAACCAGAAGAGGATTATGCTGCAAATTGCATTATGATTAATGGGACCGTTTTGTTGCCTCAAGGATATCCCAAGACGAGAAAGGCTATTGCTCATTATGGCTTACCCTTAATTGAATTGGATGTCAGCGAGTTCAGGAAAATTGATGGTGGTTTAAGTTGTTTGTCTTTGAGGTTTTAATGAAAAAGCAATTATCTATTTTCAGCTTAACTTTAATCACCGTTTGCTCGGTTGATAGTATTAGAAATTTACCCGCGGCAGCGATAGCAGGCAGTCAATTATTTAACTATTTTACTTTGGCCTTATTTTTTTTCTTACTTCCTTGCGCCATCATTTCATCCTGGTTTTCTAATCAGTCTCAACAAGGAGTATATGGTTGGGTGAAAAAAGGCCTTGGTAAACAATCAGCTTTTATGGCCATTTGGTACCAATGCATACAAAACGTATTAATTTATCCAACCATGCTTAGTTTCATCGCAGGAACACTTTTATACTGCATTTCACCAAGCTTGGTTGAAAATAAAACCCTACTCTTCATTATCATCATTGTTCTTATTTGGGGATTAACCTGGATTAATTTAAAAGGCATTCACCTGTCCAGTCGCTTTAACTCTTTTTGCTCTATTGCGGGATTGCTCGTTCCTTTTGCTATTATTATGCTCATGGGCCTTTATTGGTGGCTTACACAGACACAGGGAACCCAAAATATACTTCCCGAAGCAGCCCCCTACTCCTGGACCTCATTGACAGCGATTATTCTTTCATTCTGTGGTATGGAATTAGCTGCCGTGCATGCTGAAGAAAGCAAAGAAGGTGCCTTCCCCAAAGCTATGGTTATTTCAGTCATCTTAATCTTTTTATCCATGTTATTTGGTTCAATCATCCTTGCTATGATTATTCCTACTAAACAATTGAGCTTTATCAGCAGCATCCCGCAGCTGATTCAATTGTTTTTCACCAAGATGCATTGTGGTCACCTGGCTTTTATTATTAATGGTTTAATTGCTATAGGCTGCATTGGAGCTGCAAACAATTGGTTGATTGCCCCTATTAAAGGCTTGGGGTTTGCAGCTGGAGAAGGTTTTTTAAATACCCGATTGACTGAACTTAATGAAAATAAAGCGCCTGCAAAACTGTTAATTCTCCAAGCAATTTGTGTCTCGGTTATCAGCACCTTATTTTTGATTATTCCATCGATTAATGCATCCTACTGGATCATGCTTAATGCAGCAACACAAATTAATTTACTCATGTATTTATTGCTTTTTATTAGTGCAATCAAAGTAATTTTCTCTGAACAAATCAGTAATAAAGCAAAAATATTAATCCCTGCAGGCTTAGGACTGTTAGGCATAGGCATTTCATTAATAGTGAGTCTAACTCCTCCTCCCTCACTCCAGCTGGAGTCACAAATCTCCTATTCTTTATTTGGTATCCTTTTTTTAATCATGACAACGTTAATTCCAATATGGAACCAACGACGTATCATCAATAGAATACAAGAACCTAGTTAAATCAAATTCACCGATAAAGTATTGCAACTTAGCTATAATTCATATTAGGAGCTCACTCTTGCGAGACTATTATGCATATCTCACAGAATATGATACGTAAAGCTGTAGAGGCCAAAATAATTACAGAAGAACAAGCGAATGATTTGATTGAGTTTGTCTCAACCCTACCCGAACAGAGCCCCAATTTTAATATAACCAATGTTCTTTATTATTTGGGTGGTCTCATTGCTATAGGAGCCATGTCTTTATTTATGAATTTAGGATGGGAAATGTATGGAGGATGGGGTATTTTCGTTCTTTCTCTTTCTTATGGTTTGCTAGGCATCGCATTAAGTCATTTATTTGCCAATAAAGGTTTCGCTGTACCTGCGGGTATTTGCGCCACTTTTGTTATAGCTTTGACCCCATTAGCCATATACGGATTGCAAAAAGGTATGGGGTGGTGGCCAGATGATTCGGCATACCACCAATATCATACTTATATAAAATGGCATTGGATCTTTATGGAGCTTGGTACTTTAGTTGTCGGAGTTATCATGGCATGGCTCTATCGATATCCATTTATGATCATGCCTATAGCGGTGACACTCTGGTATATGTCTATGGATTTAACCGCAATGCTTAGTGGTGGTTGGTACAATTATGAATTAGGTGCCATGGTCTCTATGTATTTTGGCATTCTTACTGTATTAATTGCATTTTGGGTAGATATTCGCTCCAGCCACTCAGCTGATTATGCTTTCTGGCTTTACATTTTCGGCGTTATGGCATTTTGGGGAGGTCTTAGCGCCCAGCATTCAGACAGTGAACTCTCTAAATTCATTTATCTATGCATCAACCTAGTTTTAATTTTTATAGGGGTTATTTTAAGTAGAAAAGTATTTGTCCTCTTTGGCGCTCTCGGTATGTGCTGGTATTTAGGACACCTTGCCTTCGAGGTCTTTGAATTCAGCTACCTATTTTCTGTAATCTTAACGGCAATAGGATTTGCTATAATTTATCTAGGTATACTATGGCAAAAGCATGAAACAGTAATCACTACGAAAATGCGCTCTATATTACCAAAACCGCTAAAGGATTTATTAGAAGCAAGAGATAAGTTTTAAGACGTTGAGGGACAAATGAAAGAGTTTAAAGATTTTAAGGAGTTTTATCCTTTTTATCTCTCACAGCATCAAAACCTAATGTGCAAACGTTTACACTTTGTTGGAACCTTACTTGTGTGCTTGTGTTTGCTAACAGCGATAATCACTCGTAATTACTATTGGTTAATACTTTTACCCGTTCTTGGTTATGGCTTTGCTTGGGTGGGGCATTTTGTTTTTGAAAAAAATAAACCAGCCACGTTTCAACATCCGTTTTATAGTTTATTAGGCGACTTCGTTTTATTTAAAGATATTTTATTAGGTAAAAAGAAAATATAGACAGAGTTCTAGAAGCTGCTGACAAGTACATCTTTGTTTACGTACCTAGTGTAGAGCTTAAAAAATTAGTAAGTATTCATATAATGGCGTCAACTTAAACCACACAATCCGAGCCGCGACTGTAAGGGAGCAAGTATTGATATTGGTATGAACACTTATCCTAAATATTGCGCCGACATTGAAAGATCCCTCGTCTTACACTCTAAGAGAAATTTTTTTCAAAATTTCCTCAATAGGTAATCCCATTACATTATAATAGGAGCCTCGTATTTCTTTAACAAATGTGTCTCGAACACTCTGTATGCCATAGCCCCCCGCTTTATCGAAAGGATCTCCTGAAGCAATATAATCGTGTATTTGCCGCTCACTAAGCGTGTGAAATGTAATATTGGTAGTCACATAATCAACATACCATTGTTGTTCTGGAAGAAAAACTAGAGCATAACCAGTATAGACTTCATGAGAATTACCGCTAAGCATATGCAGCATTCTATAGGCATCGTCATGATCGGAAGGTTTTTCTAAAATATGATTATGATAAGCCACTGTCGTGTCCGCAGCCAAAATTAGATCTGCAGCACCTATAGCTGTCTTATGTAAAATAGTTTGAGCCTTTTCTTGAGCCAACCGAGTGACATAGCTCTTAGCCTCTTCATCTTTTAGTCGAATTTCATCAATATCAGCTGGCATAACAACAGCATTCAATCCATGCTCTTGCAATATATGCAAACGTCGAGGAGACGCACTAGCTAAAATTATTTTTAATGGATTATTTGGCTTCATTATAAAATGATAATTTGATGTTTATAACATTTGATGGATTCTACAACTTTTTAGTAAAGAATCTATAAGTAGCAGGGCCTGTGCGTGAAAAAACTTAAATAATAACTGAGTTAAATACGAATAAATATCTTCCGCTTGTATAGAAATGCTACTATTAAGAAGTTTAGGAATAAAAAGGAGAGTGAATAAAGCAACGCTGCATTTTGAGGTCCGAAACTACCAAATAAATGATCTGCAATCGCTGCTCTGGAATTATCTAAAGTGCCATTTCTTAATGGAAACGAAAACATGGATTGAATTTTTAATAAAAGAACATGAAAGATGAAGGCAAACAAGGCATTCATGCCAAATATTTTTAAAGGTAAAGTCCATTTGGTATACCCCAAAATATCAATAATCCAAAAGCACAAGGTAAAAGTAATCAATGCATATCCACCAGTCCATAATACAAAGGAACTAGTCCATAGGCTTTTATTAATAGGGAAACTATATCCCCACAACCATCCCAAAAGTAAAAAGACACAGCCAGTAAGTCCCATGATATAGCACTTACGTTTATTGCTTAAAGGGGTGAGTAACAGTTGGCCGACCAACACTCCGGCTAAAGTAGTGGCAATAGAAGGAATAGAGCTTAACCCCCCTTCTGGATCATATACTTTGTCGTATAAATGTGCTGGAGAAAATAACAGTTGATCAACGTAAGTAGCCCAATTTCCCTCAACAGTGAGCTGATTAATCCCGTGTCCAGGAACCGGTATCTGAGTCATTAAAAACCAATAACCGATGATAATTGCTAAAAATATTATAATTTGCGTTCTAGCAGTAGTATTGAGATAAATAATAGCACAGATCAAATAGCAAAGTGCGATACGTTGCAAAATCCCCAAAATTCGAATAGTTGCTATATCAAAATGATAAGGGATTGCATTCAACAAAACGCCAACACAAAACAATATTAGACTTCGTTGCACAATACCCGCATACAAAGATGACTTAGACTTCACTTGCGCTTGTTTTTTTAAACTAATGACGCTACTGATTCCTACGATAAATAAAAAAAAGGGAAAAACTAGATCGGCTAAAGTACATCCGTCCCAGTCTGCGTGTGCCAGTATGCCATAAGGAGAACGCGTCGCCTGACTGTTGACTACAATCATTAAAGCAATAGTTAACCCTCGGAATACATCCAAAGATAAAATGCGCTTGCTTTTTGGAGAGGCACTATTCATTGTTTATGAGCTACAGTATAAAAAATTTAGATTAACATTTTAATGCAAAGATAAAAAGTTAGCTCTAAAAATATCTTGAATTAATTACTTTTAACCTATATAAAAATAGCAATTAACATTGTATGTTAGTTTAAAATTTCATTTAATTTAAAAACCCACACAGAATGTTTAATAAAAAAGAACGGACTTTATTATTTGCGAATAACCTATGGTATCTTTCCGAAGGAATGCTTGGACCATTATTTGGAATTTTTTGTGCAAAATTTCAATCATCCCCTTTAGATATTTCTTGGGTTTGGGCCCTCTATTTAATTTCTGTAGGTATCGTAGTGATTGGTTTAGGCTATATCTCAGATTTTATTTATAAAGAAAAACTCTTAATTTTTGGCTACGCCCTCCAAACTGTTTTTACTTTCTGTTACATTTTTGTTAGCACAAAAAAACAATTAGCATTATTGCAAATTGGTTTAGGTATCTCCGGAGGTTTATCAACCACCACCTGGTACGCACTCTATGCCCGATGCGAAGATAAAACGCATGAAGGTTTAACGTGGGGCTTAGCTAATGGGTTAGCCAGCATTTATACTGGAGTCGCATTATTATGCGGAGGACTGATTATAGCCTATAGCTCCTTTGAAGTGTTATTTACTATCATGGGAATTGTACAGCTCATTGCAACCCTTTACGTCAGTAAATTGACTTCCTTTGAAAAACCTCAAATCTTACGACGCATCAAATTAAGTAAATTATCTAAGAAATATTCTCCGTTGATATAGTATATGCAGCATCTGTTGAGATTTGTTATGAATTACATCGTAAATTCAGTCATGCCGTTGAGATGAATCTACCCACAGACAAAGATAAAGAGAAGGAAGCAAACCTGTTCCATTCTGTGAAACTAATTGAGGAAACCCAACATGGAAACGGTGGATATGCATATCCACCATCTAGAGAAGCTATTCGTAGTTATTTAAATTTTTTCAAACCTATCCAAGACAATTTAAAGGTTATTAATACCCCAGAGGTCTCTCAAGATAACCAAAAATTACAAGTTATACCTAGTATGATATAAATCAGTTGATAAACTCTCGATGAGTCAGTCTTACAAACTGGTTGTTTTTCCTTTTTTTTTAAACATAGAAACAAGGTTGGGTAACCAATTGTCCAACCTCGTTCTCCGGCTTGATTGAGTATTCGTTTTTAGGTTTAAAATGCTCTAACCTACATGTGATTTCATCTCTTTGTTTTTATTAATTATATACATTATCATAATGCATGTTGCCATCTTAGCTAACTTGCAACTCAATACATTAGCGTTAGAATTGACAACAGGCTTTAAGAAACATTGGATGTACTTTAGCCCATTAACTACAGATTAAGGATAATGTAATGCCAAATTTTTTTACTCAATGCTGGTCCAAGATTTCTTTTCCATCAACCTTTTCCTCTACAACTGGACAGCGAAATACACAACGAGCAATGGCGGCAACAGAAATTACTGGGACAACTCTTTCGACCTTCACTCCAATTGCTGTTATTCCTACAAAAGTAGCCCAAACCTGTCTATCCGTTTACTCGTTATTTCGTACCGATCTAAAAGCTGGTGAAAAAGCAGTACAAGTATTACAAGGTAGTATTGCAGCAGCACAACTCGGACTAGCAATTACTATGCTTTTTACAGCTCAGTCCTGCGCCACTGATACTACTGGCCTCTGAGGAGGAGTATTATTAACCCAGCTGCTCTATAATGGAATAATGCTTACAGGATGGATACCCAGCGAATTCTCCAAAGAACCTTATACAGCACCAGAAGCACAAGTAGCTCATGTAGAAGTGTAAATTCTAATGTTTCAATAACTGTTCAAGTAATAACATTCAATTAAAGAGGTCGGGCCCTTGGCCCGACAAATGCGATCTTTTGGACATGATCGTTCCTCAGCCCAAATCCTGGATTAGGTTGTGCAAGGTTAACTGTCCATTAACACAGTAATATCACGAGCATCCGATAAACCATGATCATCAACGACTCGCACCACAAATTTACCCGGTTTAGCCTTCCATAAAAAAGGCCTATCGGGTTTTGTTTCGCCAATAAAGACTTCATTAATAAACCAATATAAGTGAGCAATACCCGCATCGGTGACTGCACTTAAAGGGATTTTGTCATTAAAATGAGAGTTAGCACGAACAACGTAACTGATCCCCATTTGTGGTGAGGTGATTTGCGGATTAATACCTGTGTTTCCCCTTAATGCACAATCTGCTTCAAAAAAAGGTGGCGTATGTCTTTGGATGCCTGCCCGTTTGAAAATCTTTAGCAAATCGGAAGGCCAAAACTCAAAAATCTCAAAACGGGTATTTTCATCAATATGACAAGTACGTAATCCAGTCTTATTATTTATAGCGACTTCTCTAAAAATGGTATCCGTTTTAATTGGCGATTTCCCAGGAATAAACCAGGTCTCTTCCGTGTCAGAGCAATAACGAGTAGGCAGCATTCCAGATGCCTTGCAGACCTCTATTTTACGAAGATTCAACAATCCCATTTGTTTTTTAACATGAGGTATTGGTCCTCGCTCTTGTTTTAACGCGTCAATTAATTCAAAAAATAAAGGGGCAGCAATGTCTTTACCTATAAAAGAAGGATTGGCTTTATTATCAAAATTACCTATCCACACCGCTAAAACATAAGGTCCAAAAGAACCAATAGTCCACGCATCACGATAACCTGAAGAAGTTCCTGTTTTCCAGGATACCGGTAACTGAGAAAATGATTTGTAAGGTAAATCATTTCTTGGGGTATTTTGTAACATATCTAATACTAAAAAACTTGCTTCAGGGCTTAATAAGCGACGTCCATTTTCTTTCACCTTCCCCTTAATTAATTGGATGGGATACCAAACCCCATCATTGACCAACATCGCATATAAACCAACTAGCTCGCGCATAGTGAGTTCGGCTCCACCTAAATTTAGGGATAAGCCATAATAAGATTCCGATCGCAAGTGACTTACCTGAGCATTTTCCAATAATTGGTGTAAGGTCGGATTGGTCAACTGACTGGCTAGGTCTATAGCAGGAATATTTCTGCTGAGTACTAAAGCATCTTTGGCCTTAACTGGCCCCATAAAATCGTAGTCGAAATTTTCTGGATTATAACCATTAAAGCTATGAGGCACGTCTTTTAAAACAGTATTAGGATGAATGAGTCCTTGATCTAGAGCCAATCCGTAAATAAAAGGCTTCAGTGTCGATCCAGGAGAGCGTTTCGTATCCACGCCGTTAATTTGACCACCTATATTTTTATTGAAAAAATCCGCAGATCCCATTAATGCTTTCACCCCCATATCGCGAGTATCAACTAATAAGACCGCAGCGTTATAGACACCTAATCCTTTCTTTCTCACTAAATAATGGCGTGTTATACGTTCTATGACCATCTGAGTTCTATAATCTAAGGTCGTATCAATGCCCTGATGATTTCCTCTCGTGTCATTTAATGCCATATTCACTAGATGTGGGGCATAAAAAGGTAAGTTATGACTGCTTTGCATCACCAGTGGCAAGCCAAACATCATTTTTTTAACCTGGTCACTAGGATAGTTATCAAGCCATCGAGCAAATAGTTTATCCCTTATTGCTTTTAAATTACTATTATCTGGTGTTCGTTTTCCTGGATTTTGAGGAATAATGCTTAAAGTTAATGCCTCAGGTAAACTCAGTTTATCACTGGGTTTATTAAAATAAATTAAACTCGCCGCCTCAACTCCCTCTATATTTCCCCCATAAGGAGCCAAATTCAAATAAGCTTCTAGTATCTGCTCCTTGCTGTAGTGCATTTCAATTTGTAGTGCCCTAATGATTTGCCATAATTTACCAGACATCTTTTTAGAATTGATCCGATAACGAATGCGAGCTAATTGCATAGTGATTGTTGAGGCCCCTACTCTGCGCGATTTAACTGCATACGTTTGCCAACCCGCTTTAAGCATTGCTAAAGGATTAACCCCAAAATGCCAACGAAAATACTGATCTTCTTGGAGTAAAGTTGCATCTATTAATTGCTTTGAGATATGAGAAAGAGGTGTAAATAATCTAAATTTTTCATCTTTACTTAAAGTGAATCTTAATAATTGGTGATGTTCATCATATACAGCCTTGGAAAAATTGATTTCATCCAACAATGATGGCTTAGGTAAAAAAAATAATAGCGTATATCCACTGACAAACAGCAGAACAAGGATTATGCTAGTTATCCTGATTATTTTTTTCATAATGAACATAATGTATTGGAAAGGTTAAATTATATTCAAATTTCACATCATTTACATTAAAATGTCATGAATTTGAAAAAATTTTGACCTTTAACATAACCAGTCATCTCAAATGGGATAAATCATGAATAAGAATCCATTCTCTTCAGTTTTGAATGTGCTTAGCTCTGCATTTTCTTCTGTATTTGGAAAGCTGAACTGGAGTAGCCCCCCCTGGATGACGCATTTACATCATAAAGCAAAGAATAGTCCCAAAATGTTTTGGGGAACAACTTCTTTAATTTGTGTTTTTTTTCTCGCTGCGGCCTATGGTATCTATTGGTATAAACACCGCCCTCAACCCAATTATATTACCGCATCGATTATTGTTCCCGAACTATCACCCTTAACGGCCAATGATCAGACTATAGTGCCCAATAATCTGGTGATTGATTTTGGTATTAAAAAGAATGGCTTTATTAATCAATCTGTTGCACCAATCAGCTTAGTAGGTAAAACAGTTACTGAAGGCGTAGAAATAAAGCCTAATATTGCTGGTCAATGGTCTTGGAACAATGACAGTGAACTTGTTTTTGTTCCCTCCGAAGATTGGCAAGCAGGACAAAAATATACAATTCATTTTACACCAAACTTCTTCACCCCCACTGCGAAGTTTAAAAATTACGATTTTTCTTTTTTTACCAAACCTTTTAATGCAAAGGTCACTGAATTTAAATTTTATCAAGACCCAGTTAACTCTGAAGTGCGTCAAGCAGTTGCAACCATCGAATTCAATTTTCCAGTCAATACCGATTCTCTTGAAAAAAATACCTCTTTAACATTCCAAGCCATTAAAAATGGGAAAGTAGATCTTAACACGGAACCGGTTAAGTTTTCTTATACTTATGATAAACATAATCGCATTGCTTATTTGCACTCAGAAAATATTAAAATTAAAGATGTAGCACGCTATTTGCTATTAAATCTTAACAAAAATATCTCTTCTTCTACTGATTCAGCGAAGCTTAAAACAACGAAGCAAGTTAATTTACTTATTCCAGACACGAGTAATTTCTTGAAGGTATTATCGACCTCCGCATCAATTGTCAGAAATGATAAAGACAGGCCAGAGCAAGTTCTAACAGTTGAAACGACTCTTGGAGTTAACGAAAAAGATTTTAATAAATTCGTACATGTTTATTTATTACCCCAAGATTATCCAGCTACATCGGTGGAATCTGCCAAACCTAATTATCAATGGCAAAACCCTGGTGAAGTAACTGGTAAAGTACTCTCTTTAGCAACACCTCTAAACAAGGAAGCAATTCCTACAGAACAAAACTATGCCAGTTTACATAGTTTTAAATTTACAGCGCAAACTCCTCGTTATATCTACATTAAAGTAGACAAAGGAATGCCAGGATTTGGTGGCTTTACTTTAAGTAATGACTACGCTGCAATTATCGCTGTTCCGGAATTTCCCAAAGAAATCAGTTTTCTGCATAAGGGCTCATTACTGGCTTTAAGTGGAGAGAAAAAACTTTCTGTTTTAGTTCGCGGTGTTCCTGCAGTTAAATTTGATTTTGCACGAGTATTACCTGCTAACATCAACCAATTAGTGACTCAAACTCGAGGTGACTTTAATAACCCTTACTTTATTAATCCTTCATTTAATCAACAAAATATCAGCCAAATATTTTCAGACATTCAGCAATTTGATTATTCAGATTTAACCAAACAGCAATATACAGCCCTTGATTTGAGTAAATATCTTAGTTCAGATACTAATACAGCAGGACCTCAAGGATTGTTTTTATTACAAGCCACAGGATGGGATGTCGCCAATAAAACACCGTTGGATGCTCATGCCAGTCGTTTAATTTTAATTACTGACTTGGGGATGTTAGTCAAAGATAACACTGATGGCTCTCATGATGTATTCGTTCAGTCAATTACCCAAGGAACCCCTGTAGCTAATGCTACTGTAACTGTTCTCGGTAAAAATGGTTTACCTATTTTATCTCGTGTTACTGATGCCCAGGGCCATGCTAACTTCCCTACACTTAAAGATTTTGTTGAGGATAGAGAGCCAACTGTTTATTTAGCAGGGCTCAATAATGACATATCCTTTATTCCATTCAATAACTACAATCGTCAATTGAATTTTACCAAATTTGATATTGACGGTATTTACACTAACAATCAAGAATTACAAAGCTTAAGCGCCTATCTCTTCTCAGATAGAGGTATCTATAGACCTGGTGATACAATGCATATAGGCATGATAGTAAAACAAGCTTATGCACAGCCACAACCAGCCGGACTGCCCTTACAAGCAACAATAACCGATCCTCGAGGAACAACAGTCAAAGATCAAAAGATTACTCTTAATGATACTGGCTATTTGGAGCTTGATTTTACAACAAATGGCAATTCACCAACCGGTCAATACATGGTGAATTTGTTCTTAGTAAAAGACAATCATCCTCAAAATCTTCTAGGTACTACCAGTGTGCGTGTTTCGGAGTTCCAACCCGATAGAATGCGCATCACGTCGAATCTGTTCCCTAAACCTTCAGACGGTTGGACTTCGCCTACTGCGTTGAAAGCTCAGGTCAATCTTTGGAATTTATACGGCGCGCCAGCTGCAAACCGAAAAATTAGCGCCAAGATTATGCTGACACCACAGCAAGTCAAATTTGCCAATTACCCTGATTATATTTTTGTTGATCCCCTGTTGGATCCGAAAAAACCACCTAAAGTATTCACTGAAACATTAACTGATGTCAGAACTAACGATAAAGGTGAAGCAGAATTTGATCTGCATCTGGATAGATTCGAAAAAGCGACTTATCAGTTAACTTTTTTTGCTGAAGGTTTTGAAGCAGATGGTGGGCGCAGCGTTACTACTCAATCTAAAGCGTTAATCAGCCCTCTTCCCTATTTCATAGGTTATAAGCCTGATGGTGATTTATCGTTTATCAAGCAAAATAGCGCAAGATCAATTAATTATCTCGCTATTAATCCACAATTAAGCAAAGAGGAAGTTAAGGACTTAAAAATTGAATTGCTTTCTTTGCGTCCCGTGACTACCTTAGTTAAAAAGGCAGATGGCACGTATCAATATCAATCCATTATTCAATCTACAATAATTAGCACTAATCCCTTCGAAATTACAGAGGCAGGAACTAATTATCAGCTACCAACCCAACAGATAGGTGATTACTCCTTAAAGATTCTGGATAAAGATAATACCGTATTGAGTCAATTGAAATTCAGTATTGTAGGAGCCAGTCAGCAACCATTAGCTAGAAATGCTGAATTAACTATCAAATTAAATAAATCAGAATACAAAGCTAATGAAGATATTGAAATCCAAATTACTGCTCCTTATACAGGTTCTGGCTTAATTACCATTGAAAGAGATAAAGTATATGCAACTCAGTGGTTTAAAACCGCCACAACTAACTCAGTACAAACCATCCATATTCCTGCAGATTTCCAGGGCAATGGATATGTTAACGTTGCCTTTATACGTGACTGGGACTCACCAGAATTATTTATTAGCCCTTTAAGTTACAGCGTTGTACCCTTCACAGTGAATCATGATAATCATGACATTAAAATAGAATTAAAAACAGCCAAGGTTTCCCGTCCTGGTGAACCATTTACTATAGATTATCAAACAGATAAGCCAGGAAAAATTATCGTCTACGCTGTTGATGAAGGAATATTGCAGGTAGCTCGTTATACTACCCCTAACCCTCTGGCATTCTTTTTCCAAAAACATGCATTGGAAGTGTTAACCCAACAAACCGTAGATCAAATTTTACCTAAGTTTATCCAAGATAGAGAGTTATCTGCTGTGGGCGGCGATAACGGCGAAGAAGATATGGCCAGTCGCCTCAACCCATTCAAAAGAAAAACAGACTTGCCGGTAGTTTTTTGGTCTGGAATTGTTGATACGGACAGTACGAGTCGACAACTGGTTTATCACGTCCCTGATTATTTTAATGGCAGCATTAAAGTGATGGCTGTAGCCGTAGCGACTGATTCAGTGGGCTCCAAAGACACTACCGCAGAAATCCGTGGTAATTTTATTATCAATCCTAATGTCCCTACGTTTGTAGCACCAGGAGATGAGTTTGAAATATCAGCCAGTGTAGCTAACAACATTAAGAACTCAGGCGAGCACACCACGGTTACGGTTGAGCTAACTGCTTCTCCAGAAATTGAAATTATAGGTAGTGGAACTCAAAGTTTGGAAATCAAAGAAGATCACGAACAAACAGTACACTTTAAATTACGAGCCAAACCGTTACTGGGAGCTGCCAAGGTAACCTTTGCTGCCAAAGCAGGAGATAAATCCAGTACAATGGATGCCACGCTGAGCGTTCGACCAGCAATGCCCTTTATCACCAGTGTGACTAGTGGTAAAACTCAGGACGTTAAAAAAACATGGGATATCATTCAAACTTTTTACCCACAATATAGGAATGTGGATGCAACCCAATCTACTAGTCCTTTAATTTTGGTATTTGGTTTACAGCGTTATCTAGATAATTACCCTTACGGCTGTACCGAACAGTTAACCAGTAAAGCCTTACCTTTATTGGCAATGAATAGCCAACCATGGTTTGCTAAAGACAGTAGTCAAATCAATGAAAAAGTGAATGCTACTATTCAAATGCTTAGCCAAAGACAAATGTCCAACGGCGGCTTTAGCTATTGGCCTGGTTCAGGACAAAACGACGGTAATTCTTTTGCTTCTGTCTACGCGATGCACTTTTTAACTGAAGCTAGAGCTGAAGGATTTAATGTTCCTAGTGACTTATTTTCTAATGGAATAGCTTATTTGAAAAATCTAGCCAGTCAAAATGCATCTGATTTAGATGAAGCCAGGATTCAAGCTTATGCAATTTATATTTTGACCCGAAACGAAATAGTAACGACAAACTATCTTGCCAACCTGCAATTGTATTTACAAAAAGATACCTCTAAAGCATGGCAAAAAGACATCACTGCAGTCTATATTGCTGCTTCCTATCAATTACTAAAGAGTACCGACGATGCCAATCAATTAATTAGATATTATCAGCCGCAGAATAAACAAACCTACGATACTGATTTTTATGACAATAATATTGCTAATGCTCAATATCTGTATATTGTAGCCAAGCATTTCCCCAATTTATTAGCTCAGGTTGGCGATCAGGTGTTAATGCAATTAGTACATGCTATCAATAGTGATGAGATTAATACTATCTTGTCTGGCTACACTAGCTTAGCATTAAGCGCTTATCAGCAAAATGATACGACAGGAACTCACTCTGCTCTATCTATGACACTATTACTCAATAACAATCAAGAGAAAAATATTCCTTCTGATAATGCAAATTATCAGAAGCTTAGTATCAATTCTGATGTCAAGCAAATCAGCTTTAATAATCCTGAGAAACAAACCATCTTTTATCAGTTGATTCAAGCAGGATTTGATAAAACAATCCCTACAACTCCATTAAAGCAAGGTATGGAAATTCATAGAGAATACAGAGATGCCAAAGGTAATGTAATTAATTCAACTACGTTAGGTAGTGAACTTGAAGTACATATTCAAATCCGTACCTTGGATAATAGTTATCTTACCAATATAGCCATTGAGGATTTATTGCCTGGTGGTTTTGAAGTGGTTCTTGACTCAGTAAAAGCCAATACTATGGATTTTGCTGATGCTCGGGAAGATAGAGTCAATTATTTTGGTGGTGTTGATTCTACTACTAAAGAAATTGTCTATAAGATCAAAGCAATAAATACAGGAAAGTATACTGTTCCTCCTGCTTATGCAGAAGCAATGTATAACCCTGCAACTAAGGCAATAGGGGTTGCATCGGAAATTACTGTAACAGAAGCGCCGAAAGGGTAAATAGCACCTAAAATCCATTCGTGCACGATGAACCAAATAACGCGCCAAGACATAAGGCTGCGTTGATCTCAGTTAGAAAACCATCGAAAAACATGGATGTTTTTCGTGAGCGAGCCATGGATGACGTAAGCGTGTTTTCTAACTGAGATCAACGCAGCCTTATGTCTCATTACCTGCAAACCAACCCGTAGCTAAGTAGATCGAGCAATACATTGCCGACAAAATATTCTGAGTTACACTGCAATTAAAGCCAAGGAGGATTGTCACCTAAGACAAGTACTGGATCAAAACCTAGCTCATTCATTCTATTCCATTCGTATTGTAAATAAGTAAGTTGGTCAGATTGAGCAGAGCTATCGCTCTCCTTTGTTGCTTTTAAGCAATCATCAAAAGGTCCATAGGTATACACATTACAGACTACACCTTCTAAATCAGTTTCTTTCCCCATCAGATGGAACCAATCCTCTACCAAAAGAGGTTCATGACTATTCAATGCAGGATCTAAAACATAATATGCGTCCATAAAACGTACTATTTCTGCAACGTGGTACCACCAGTAAACAGCTCCTTCCGGTGAATATGAAGTTTGAACCGATAGGTTTCCAAAAGTAAATATTTTTGCAGGACGGATTAATTGATTTTCATTTAACTTCATTCCTGCAAGTGCAGCTCGGGCAAAACAACCATCATCAGGATAAAGCCAACTAATACGACGAGAAAACTCAGGATTATCATCTAAATATAAAAAGCGACTGTCACGAATGAGATAGAACATACGAAGCAACTCTTCATGAGTTGACACTTCGGGTACTGAGGAAAAATCAATTTGCTTGATAGGTACTTTGGTTCTTTCTGGGGTGGTTCTAGAATATAATACTTGGTTTTTATTTTTTACATTATATTCTTTCATACGATTCAAAGCGTTTTGAAATGTCTCATTAGGAAATCTCTTTTGAGAAATTGCGGAGTAAGACGTGCTACACAATGAGACTAATAAGATGAATATTAAATTAAAAACCAATTTCTTCATTATTTTTCCTTATCTTTAGCAGGGCTACTTCGTTGGCGTGACCATAACACACAAAAGAAAAAGTATAAATCATTTTGCCCAATAAAAGAACCAATTCTTCACTTCGGTTTCTTATAATCATCCTGTAGAATACCCAAAAAACTTTAAAGGATATTAAGCATGTCAGATATTATGGTAAGTATTCTCATGGGTTCCAAATCAGATTGGGTAATAATGGAAGAAACAGCTCGTATGCTTGATAAATTAAACATTCCTAATGAGGCGCGCGCTTTATCTGCACATAGAACTCCTGATGCCTTATTTGAATACATCAAATCTGCAGAACAACGTGGTGTTGAAGTATTTATAGCTGCAGCTGGTGGAGCGGCACATTTGCCTGGTGTTGTGGCAGCAAAAACTAGTCTCCCAGTGCTTGGTGTTCCCATGCCCTCATCAACGTTTACTAATGGACTTGATGCCCTGCTCTCAATAGTACAAATGCCTGCAGGAATTCCTGTTGGTACTCTTGCAGTAGGTAAGGCGGGAGCCATTAATGCGGCTTTACTCGCTGCTCGGTTTTTAGGAAATAAATATCCTGAATACAAAAAGGCAGTAATTCAGTATCTTGAAGAACAAGCAAGAACTGTTATTGATAATTCTGTATTAAAATGACGACTATTCGAGTATAGTGTTACCATCCACACGGTAGCGTCAACTTAAGGAATTTAAGGTAATAGGTAGGTTGGGTTAGCACAGCGTAACTCACCCTACCTTTCTTTTTCGACAGGGAATAAAACACTTACCCATGTTTTGCTATGGACTGAATAGCATCAACCAAAGTAACTCCCTCTAATGCTTGTACTCGTTGTTTTAAAGAATCAATTGTATCTCCAACTAATACAGGGCATTTTTTCTGTAATAAAATAGGCCCGGCATCAACCTGCTCAGTTACATAATGAACAGTACAGCCAGTCTCTTGGGCTCCAGACTCAATCACTGCTTTATGAACTTCAGTATCCATTTTTCCAGCAAAGGCTGGGAGTAAAGAAGGATGTATATTGATCACTTTATCATGCCACGTACTAACAAATTTGGGAGATAAAATACGCATGTACCCAATGAGCACAACTAAATCGACATGATAATGAAGCAAACGTTTACTGACTTCCTGATCATATTCACTACGATTTAAACCTTCTGGATTTAAAAACTCAGCATGTAACCCATGCTGTGTAGCCCTTTCCAAGATCATAGCTTGAGATTTATTACTGATCACTACTTCTATAGTTGCTGACAAATGCCCTTTGTTGATGGCATCAATAAGGGCGAGCATATTAGTCCCTCTTGTTGAGCCTAATATTCCTAAACGAATCATCGTGTACGTAACCTTTTCATAAACTCAATGCGCTTATTAATCAACTCTGCTGTACCAATGTCTTCTCTATGGAAAAGAGGACCTTTGATATGATTCATTTCGCATTCCGCCATTTCTTCTGCTGAACTGATAGTATCTGCTACCCCGACATAAGCCGCAGTTCGTGAGCCAGTTGCATATAATTTACCCTCTCGGTTATCTACTGCCGCAAGATAAAGATAAGATTTATTTTGCACTTCGTTTATATCTATCTCAACCTGACGTAAGGGATTATCTGGATAACCATCAGGTACTACATATTTACATACAGTTGCTTTTTGCGAAAACTTAATTTGAGCTGTTTGCAATGTTCCCTTGTTCATAGCAACGCATAAATCCACAAAATCAGACTCAAGGATGCTCAATACATTAAGTGATTCAGGATCACCAAAACGTGCATTAAACTCAATGACATAAACTCCGGTAGCAGTCGCAATAAATCCACCATAAAGTATACCTATATATTTTTCCTGAGTTTCATTCATTAAGGCATTGATTACGGACTGATTAATTGCCCAGGCTTGCTCTATATCGGACGAGTTTAAAAAAGGTAAGCCATGATTGGCTGCTGAATAACTCCCCATGCCACCAGTATTTGGCCCCTTATCATCGACATAGGCTCGTTTATGATCTTGTATAATTGGCATAGGCGCTAAGGTAGTGCCATCAGAAAAACACATAAAAGAAAATTCCTGACCAATCAATTTTTCCTCAATCACTAAAGATTGGCCTTGAGCAAAAATCTCTCTACAATAATCCATCGCGTCCTTATAGGAATGCAAATGATCACCGGCTACTTTAACTCCCTTTCCTGCCATTAACCCATTCGCTTTAACTACATAGTGTTTAGGACCTAATTCCTCTAGAAATTCAGCAATGCCCTCCATGGTAGAAAATATTTTATATTTGGGTAAGCCTGGAGTCCGGTATTTTTGCATTAAATTTCTGGTAAATGCCTTACTTGTTTCTATTTGAGCTAACTTTTTTTTAGGACCTATGACAGCAATACCACAAGCATCAAGGGCATCGGCTAATCCTTGTTCTAACGGTGCCTCTGGACCAATTACCGCCATGGCAACTTGCCATTGTTTCGCTTGTTGAACCACTAATTGAATATCAGTAATGTCACCAACCCAATAACCTTGAGTTAACTCTTCTATGCCAGGATTATATGCGGTGCCACAACAATACAGATGGGGGGCATGTGCAGAACAACTTAAGGATTTCGTTATGGCGTGCTCTCGTGCACCAGAACCCACGATAAGAATATTCATTAAGATAACTCCCCCAATTCAGTTTGCAATTCACTTTCACTCAACCTTTTTTTCTCCAAGGACTTTATTTTTTCTTCATTAATGTTTCCACAAATATAACGACCATCCATGCAAGCCATGCAGGGTTGTCTCATATGGTGTTTCCCCCGACGAGTCACTGCTTCAACTAAATCATCGGCGGTTTGATACAATAATTTATCAACACCTAAAAACACCCGAATTTCCTCTTCTTTTTTATAGGCAGCAATTAATTTCTTACGAGAAGGAATATCAATGCCGTAAAAACAAGGATTTTTAATGGGAGGGCAAGTAGAAACGAAATAAATTTCTTTTGCGCCAAATTCACGTACCATTTTAACAATTTCACGAGAGGTTGTTCCGCGAACAATACTGTCATCAACGATTAATACTTTCTTCTTATTGATTTCAGTTCTTTGTGGGGTTAACTTGTAGCGTA